>SLNP01000088.1 GCA_007132995.1 Bacteroidales bacterium
ATTGGGCGTCTCTACAACCGTTGTTTATGATGGTGTATTTCAATACGGGCACCATCAATCAAGCACCTATATTGATTACCGGCCGGAGGCGTTAGCCGACGGCACCAATGACCAGTCACCAATTACCAATTACGCTGCGAGCTGCGCCAGCAGCGAGCCCATGCCCCATGCCCTATGCCCTATGCGTGCGAGCGCAGCGAGCACCTCTAAGCCTGGTCCCGTAACAGAGCAGCTATACTCACCTTTTCGCCGATTATTGCAGGCAACTCGGAGATGTTTACCCTCTCCTGCAGCATGGTGTCCCGATACCTGATTGTTACGCTGTTGTCTTCTTTTGTCTGGTGGTCTATAGTTATGCAGAAGGGGGTGCCTATGGCATCCTGACGGCGGTAGCGGCGACCAATTGAGTCTTTGTCGTCGTACTGGCAGTTGAAGCTGAAGCGGAGGTTGTCGACTATCTTACCCGCGATCTCTGCCAGACCATCTTTTTTAACCAGAGGCATAACAGCCAGTTTGATGGGCGCCAGAATGGCCGGCAGTCTCATAACAACTCTGCTGTCGGTACTGCCATCTTCCTTCTCGATAATCTCATCCTGCAGGGCGGCAGAGATAACCTGAAGAAACATCCTGTCGAGCCCTATAGAGGTCTCAACAACATAAGGTATGTACGACTCACTTGTCTCATTGTCGTAGTACTGCATCTTTTTCCCGCTGAGCTGCTGATGCTGCTTCAGATCGAAATCGGTGCGCGAGTGGATTCCCTCAACCTCTTTGAATCCGAAGGGGAACCTGAACTCTATATCTGTTGCGGCATTGGCGTAGTGTGCAAGCTTGTCGTGATCGTGGAAACGGTAATCGTCGACATTGAAGCCCAGTGATTTATGCCACTTTATTCTTATCTCCTTCCAGTAGCTGAACCACTCCATTTCTGTTCCCGGCTTAACGAAGAACTGCATCTCCATCTGTTCGAATTCGCGCATTCGGAAAATGAACTGACGCGCCACAATCTCGTTGCGGAAGGCTTTCCCAACCTGTGCTATTCCGAAGGGGAGCTTCATTCTTCCGCTCTTCTGCACATTGAGGAAGTTGACGAAGATGCCCTGTGCGGTTTCGGGCCGCAGGTATATTTTAGTTGCACCTTCGGCTGTCGATCCCATATCTGTTGAGAACATCAGGTTAAACTGTCTCACATCTGTCCAGTTCCTGGAACCGGATATGGGGCATACTACTCCACAATCTTCAATGAGCCTTTTCAGTGCAGGCAGATCAGAGCTGTTCATCGCCTCTGCGAACCGGCCGCTGACATCATCTATTTTTGCCTGATTGTCGAGCACCCTCTTATTGGTTTTACAGAACATCTCCCGGTCGAAGCTCTCCCCAAACCTTTTTGCTGCCTTCGACACCTCCTTCTCTATCTTATCTTCTAATTTGGTAATATGGTCTTCAATAAGAACATCGGCACGATACCTCTTTTTTGAGTCTTTATTATCAATAAGCGGATCGTTAAAGGCATCGACATGTCCCGATGCTTTCCATACCGACGGGTGCATGAATATAGCAGAATCGAGCCCCACTATATTCTCATGAAACAGCACCATACTGTCCCACCAGTATTTCCGGATATTGTTCTTCAGCTCAACACCGTACTGGCCGTAGTCATATACGGCACTTAGTCCGTCATAGATCTCACTTGACTGGAAGATATAGCCATACTCCTTGCAGTGTGCAACAAGTCTCTTAAACAGGTCATTTTGAGACATCTCAGATGAAAGGTTTCGTTGGTAACAGGCGGCAAAAGTAGTTTAAAAAGCTCTTATTTACAATTGTGCAGCGGTTATTTTGGTTCGGAGGAACCAAACCAAATCTCTATATTTGCCCTTTTGACTGCTATGAGAATAGAGGCCGATTTTCTGGTTGTGGGCAGCGGCATTGCCGGCCTGTGGTATGCACTTAAGGTTGCCGGCTCGGGTAGCGTTGCCATAATAACCAAAACGGATATTGAAGAGACAAACACCCTGTATGCCCAGGGGGGAATTGCGGCGGTTATGTATGAGCCGGACAGCATTGAAAAGCATGTACATGACACCCTTATTGCCGGTGACGGCTTTTGTGATGAGGAGATTGTGAGAATGGTTGTCTCTGAGGCCCCCGCCTGCATAGCTGAGCTGATTGAGGCGGGTGTTGAATTTGACCGGGCAGGTGATGGCCGCTACGATCTTGGTCGTGAGGGAGGACACAGCGAACGCAGGGTTCTTCACTATAAGGATTGTACCGGAGAGATGATACAGCGCACTCTGGTTGACAGGGTGAGGCAGCATCCCAACATAACTCTTTATGAGAACCATTTTGCAATAGAGCTCATAACCCAGCACCATCTTGGTGAGAAGGTCTGCAGCAGGAGAAAGGATATTGAGTGTTATGGTGTCTATGCCGCCGACCTGAAAAAGAAAAGGGTTGTTACCTTCATTTCCGGGGTTACGGTAATAGCTACCGGAGGTGCCGGTTCGGTATATCAGACAACCACCAACCCGGATATCGCCACCGGCGATGGCATTGCCATGGTTTACAGGGCTAAAGGTGAGATCGAGAATATGGAGTTTTTCCAGTTTCACCCCACCTCTCTCTATAACCCCGGTGTAAGACCCTCATTCCTTATTACAGAGGCGTTAAGGGGGTATGGCGCCAGATTGAAAAACAGCAGTGGCGAGAAGTTTATGAAGGGTTACGATCCACGCGGATCGCTTGCACCCCGCGATGTTGTTGCAAGGGCTATAGACAGTGAGATGAAGGTGAGGGGTGATGATTATGTATATCTGGATGCATCGCATCTCGACGCCAATGGTTTAAAGAGCAATTTCCCCAATATATACGAGCACTGCCTGAGCCTTGACATAGATATTACCAGAGAGATGATACCTGTAGTTCCTGCGGCTCACTATATGTGTGGAGGAATAAAGGTTGACAAAAATGGCAGGGCATCTATAAATCGGCTCTATGCCATTGGCGAAACCTCTTCAACAGGACTTCACGGTGCAAACAGGCTGGCCAGCAATTCGCTTATGGAGGCTGTGGTCTATGCCCACAGGGCAGCGGCCGACTCAGCATCGCGCAGCAGGACTATCTCCCATATCGCCGGCCAGATACCCGGGTGGAACTATGAGGGCACCTCACATAATGAAGAGATGGTGCTTATAACACAAAGCCTGAGGGAGGTTCAGATGATCATGAGCAACTATGTTGGAATAGTTCGCTCCGACCTCCGGTTGCAAAGGGCGATGGTGAGGCTTGAGATTCTGTACAGAGAGACCGAAGAGCTTTACAAAAAGTCGCATATATCCGCTCCCCTCTGCGAGTTAAGGAACATGATAAATGTGGCCTACCTTATTATCAAAATGGCAAGAGTGCGCAGTGAGAGCAGGGGGCTGCACTACAGCATAGACTATCCGCGCCGGGAGGGATCAGAGTTTTAGATACTGATAAGGGTTCTATATATGCGACATCTTGAGGCTGCATTTACCGGAAACAATCAGATATGGCGACACATCGTCATGCTTGGCATTATCATCATCTCGCTTCAGGTTGTGGGAGTTATACCCTTTGCCGTTGTTATTTTTTTAGCAGAGCTGGGTGGTGGCGCTCAGGCTCAGAGCGGGTTTAACCCACTTGACTTTGAGAGTTACGGTATAGATCCCGTTTTTGGGCTTACACTTCTGTTATTTCCCTTCCTGTTGACCTTTGTGGTCTTTTTTCTGACCATAAAGCCTGTTCATGGCAGATCATTTATTGAGACCATTAACGGCCGATCATTTTTCAGGTGGAGCAGGTTTATGGCCGGGGCTGCTGTGTGGATGATGCTGTCAGCAATATACCTCTTCCTCTCTGTAGCCACGACTCCTGATAACTTCGAGATCAACAACCTCTCCAGTACTCTTATTCCCCTTGTCATTGTTACGATACTGCTTGTTCCGTTCCAGTCTGGCATTGAAGAGGTGCTTTTTCGCGGATACTATATGCAGGTGTTCTACAGGATGGTACCGGCAAAGTGGTTTCCCCTTATTGTCACCTCTCTTATCTTTGCCCTTGTCCATGCCATGAATCCTGAGGTTATAGAGCATGGTTTTTTTACCATGATGCCCCATTATTTGCTGTTCGGGCTCATCTTTGGCATAGTTACCATACTTGATGACGGAGCCGAGGTAGCCATGGGAGGACATATAGCCAATAACTCCTTTATAGCTGTAATGATAACCCATGAGTCGTCTGTGCTCCAGACACCTGCCGTTTTCAGGCAGCTGACCGTTTCGCCCGACAGGTCGTTTATTATGCTTCTTGTGATGGGGGTACTCTATATTCTCCTTCTGGCTCTTCTGTTCCGGTGGCGGATATCTGATCTCTATAGTGGCCGGCGCAGTGAAACCAGATCCGCTTAAGGAGTCTTCGGTTCCACCTCCGATATTACAACGCTATACCTGCAGGATTGCTGCCGGCTGTCAGTTTAAACAGGCGGGGGTGCGCAAGTTTTTCATAACTTGGTTGTCTAATCTGTTAAGGGGCCTGCTGACAGCACAGCAGGGATCCTCATTTTGCCGATAACATTTTTGCTTCAGATATGCACTACCCTGATGACAATAGCCTGATTAAAGCACTGAAGTCGCGTGATGACGAGGCCTTCAGGGTTTTTGTCGACAGGTATCGCGACAGTGTGACAAGGGTGGCTATCGGCTTTACAGGTAACAGAGATGATGCAGAGGATGTTGCCCAGGATGTATTTCTGGAGGTTTACAGGTCGATTGATAAATTCCGGCAGCGTGCGGCACTTTCAACATGGTTATACAGGATAGCCGTTAACAGGTCTCTCAACTTTATCAGAAGGGCATCCAGGAAGAGGGTTGTTCCCTTTACCGGCCAATACGGTGATGGGAACGATCGGTTTGAGCAACAGGATCCGGCCGGCAACCCAAACAGCAGCGATTCGCCGGAAGAAGAGATGGGCAGGGCCGAAATGGCCGCAGCACTTGATAGTGCCCTTGCTATGCTGCCTGACAATCAGCGCACAGCCTTTGTGCTACACAGGTATGAGGATCTGTCATACAAGGAGATTGCAGTAATCATGAAGAGGTCGGTGGGCTCTGTCGAGTCCCTGATTTTCAGAGCAAGACAGGGCCTTCAGAAGAGCCTCTATAAGTTCTACAGGGAGAACATAGGCTGATCAGTTCGCCCTTTCCAGCTCCGGAAGTGATACGCCGGGGCTGTGCCTGAACCGGCAGATCAGTAAAAAAGAGAGTATGAGCGCAAGTTTTTTTTCACCCGGTTGTCTAACAGATAAAGCCCAAAGAGATGATATGCGAAAAGCCACATAAGAATCTGCTTGATTTTGCCGAAGGGCGGCTAAGCGCACCGGAGCATGCAGAGGTGGAGGCACATCTGGCAGCCTGCCCCGATTGCAGGGAGTTCCTTGGTGTGTTACAGGATATCACATCAGTGATTGACAGCAGAGCATCTGTTAAAGCTAGCGACGATTTTACCCGGAGGGTTGTCAACTCTGCCGGCCAGTCTGCTGCGCCAGCCAGGGTAGTCCCCTTTTACCGTATAGTAACAGATCTGGTTGCTGCCTCAATTCTTGCTGCGGCACTGTTGGGAGGTATATATGTCGGAAGGGGCGTAGGTGACGCTGCCCGGGACAGAACCTCCCTTATTGAAGAGAAGGTCAGGTATATTAATGATATGAGTCACGAGCCTGTAGAGTCTTTTATATTAACACTTTATTCAGATGACCATGAAAAATAGGAGAATACTCATATGGCTTGTAGTGATTCTTGGTGTCACAAATCTGGCCACGATAATATCTGCACTAAGCTACTCGTCTTCGGTCCGGAGGGCCGAGTCTGAGAGGCAGGAGGCTGCGACAGATGCCAGGGTTATCTTTTTCCGTGACTACCTCGATCTTGATGAGGGCCAGATGCGGCAATTTGTAAATCTGAACAGGAGCTTTTCGCTCAGGGCCGGAAGAATCACCTCTCAGCTTGACAGGCTGAGGCGTCAAATGATAGAGGAGCTCTCGCACGACAAGAGTGACGATGATAAGGTCAATTCAATAGCATCGCAGATAGGGACTCTGCATAAAGAGCTTAAGCAGGCTACCGCTGAATACTACAGTGATTTGCGTGGAGTCTGTACTCCTGAGCAGAGGATCCTTTTGAGGGAAGCCTTCCTTGTGATGTCAGATCCGCAGGGCGATTTTGATGCATTCCGCAGGGAGCGTATGCACCAGAGGCGACCTGGTATGGGGCGCGGAGAGAGACCCTTTGGAATGGGCAGGGGAGGACGCTTTGGCGATGACATGCCGGATGAGGAGAGCAGACAGGAGAGGGAAAACAGAGGGTTTATGCGAAGATAATATATAGATAGAACCGTTTAATGTGTCGATTATAGTATTAACAATTAAAAATTCATAGTTATGAGAGAGTTATTCAATAAAAAGGTGGTAGTTGTTCTGCTGATTCTTGCAGCCGGAGCAACCGTTTATAGTCAGGGAAGAGGCAGAGCCTCTCTGCCTGGGGCATATTGCGCCGACATTCCGGGATTGACTGAAGCACAACAAGAGGCCCTTAAGGCAGAGGCGGTTGAGCATAGGGGCAAGATGGATGTGCTGCGCGCTGAAAGACGCGGAGCAGCCGACAGGAGTGCATGGGTCGAGGCAGGAGAGCGGATGCGGGCTCTTCAGCAGAACCACATCAGCACAATTAACAGTATTCTTACCGACGAGCAGCGTCGTGCTTTTACTCCCAGGGGTGCCGGTAATGCCGGGCCGGTGGGTGTGATGGATGGTAGAGGCCGCGGCAGGGGCATTGGCGGAGGAGCCGTTTTTCAGGGTCGTGGCGGACGAGGTCCGGCCGCAACTGCTGTCAGAGGTGGTGGCCGGGGACGCAGGTAGTACCTGCCAAAGTGAGTCCGGGAGGGTGGCCTTGATCTGTGAGCCGCCCTCCCGGTTTTTTATTGATTGCTTTGGCTTTTCAGAGTTGGTGTCAGGGTCATGATCCCCACTCATATTACTGCTTCCAGAAAGAGGAGCGCTCTTCTGTCCGGAACTCGCCCCATCGGCTGCCAATAAGATGAAGCAGCTCTCTTATCTCATCAGGTTCGCAGCTTGTGAGCAGCCGCAGCCTTACCTCCCTGAAATTTGGTAAGCCTTTGAAGTAGTTTGAGAAGTGTCTGCGCATCTCAAATATTGCCCTTTTACCCTCTTTTGCTACCAGCGATCTCTCGAAATGCTCTATAGCCCACTTCACCTTCTCCAGTACAGTTGGTTCGGGTAGTAGCTGGCCGGTATCGAGATAGTGCCTTATGTCACGAAATATCCATGGTCGTCCCACTGCTGCCCGGCCAATCATAATGCCATCGACCTCATATTTTTGAAACATTTCAGCTGCAACTGCCGGTGAGTCAATATCTCCGTTGCCGATAACCGGTATATGAATAGAAGGGTCAGACTTCACTTCGCCTATCAGGCTCCAGTCGGCTTTCCCCTTGTACATCTGGGCTCTGGTGCGACCATGTATGGTTATTGCTGCTATGCCTGTATCCTGAAGCATTTTAGCGACCTCCAGGATGTTTTTACTCTGCTCGTCCCAGCCAATACGGGTCTTTACTGTTACAGGCCGGTTTACACTTTTTACTATCTCTCCGGTCATCTCTCTCATCAACTCTGTGTTGCGAAGCATACCGGCCCCGGCTCCTCTGTTGGCAATCTTTTTTACAGGGCAGCCGAAATTGATGTCTATTATCTCCGGTTCAGCCCTCTCCGCTATTTTGGCCGCCATTACCATGCTCTCTGTAATATGGCCATAGAGCTGTATTCCGACGGGCCTCTCCGATTCATCGATGATGAGCTTATCGACGCTCTTCTTTCCATCCCGTATCAGCCCGTCAGATGAGATGAATTCGGTGAACATCATATCAACGCCAAAACTTTTGCAGATGCCCCTGAAAGAGATGTCGGTGATATCTTCCATGGGGGCAAGCAGCAGAGGCTTGTCACGCAATATAGTATCTCCAATTTTCATTAAGCCGGGAGGGATGTTTTCCAGGAGTGCAAATATAGTAAGAGTCGATTAATTGGGATCAGCCGGTTAATTTTTCGCCCTTCCTGAGCACATAGACCACTCCGTATTTTTCGCACTCTGCGCGTCTGTCGCTGTCGCATATATCGGAGAATGAGTTTTCAACCTCATTCCATATGTTCTGTATAAGAGTGTCTGCCTCTTTTCGGAGCCCTGCTATCTCACAGGCGTGGTCGGCCGATCGTCTGCCTAGTGTACTGTTGTAGTGGCTGGCATCAAGGAATTTTTCGTACCAGACCTTAACCAGTGCTATTGAGGGGTTGGTTACCGGAGTCCACCCCCTCTTCTTACGATACTCCTCACCCTCTATAACCCTTTTACCCCATGTTATAAGCTCATTTTCTCCAGCCATGGAGGGGAGGGTAGGGTCGTCGACGGGAATTGAGTAGCAACTGCGCGTTTCAGCAGGGAGGTCTCCTCTCTGTACTGCCATATTCATTACCCTGAGGAAGTGGGATATATAGGTGCGGGTTTTCCGTGTTATATCCTGGTACTCTTTGCTTCCGCTCTGTTGAGACCTGGCAGTCTGGCGCTGTAGCGAGATACAGTTCTCATATCTGGGCAGGAGGGCCTGTAACTTTACAAGATTTTTCTGCGAGAAGGCCATTTTGAAGGGCGGAATCTCCCTACCCATCTCAAGAGCTCTCTTCATGGCCCTGAGCCTTGCCGAATCGGTATTTGGTAGTCTCCTGTATGGCATTTTTAAGCGTAGAATTGGAAAGCGAACCCCTATTCTGCGAAGATATGAGATTATTGTTTATAACCAACTCTATTCGCATATGAGAAGAAAGAATGGGTGCTTCACTTTAATAATTCTCTCTTTTTTTGTTCTTTTGCCCCGGTGCATCTCAATATTGTATGCCATGGCCCCTTTTTTTGGCAATACTATATGTCAGTGCAGGCTGCTTACAATTTAAGGGCCGTCAATATTGCTGCCTGCCCATAAAAGGGGCTTATTACAGAGAAATGGAATCAATCTGCCGGGTGTTTACTATTTGACAAAATGTGATTGATATGAGCAAAAGAGTTAATGGTTCGGTCTTGTCTGGCTTACCACTTCTGGTACTGCTGTTACTGGTTCTTACAACCTCCTGCGGAAGAGGTGGCAACTGGACTCTCCCTGATGATGAGCACCTGCTTAAATTGACAGCAAGTTATGACACCCTTCCCTTTACTTATTACTTCTCTCACATAGATTATGTCACTCTCGAGACATCGGAAGAGAGCCTTATATATGTTGTCGATAAGGTTATTGCGGGCGATTCACTTATATATCTGCTCGATGAGATGACTCGCTCTATTCTTCTCTTTTCGGCAGAGGGACGCTTTATTGCCAGGTATGTAGATCTATATGGAAGGAGACTCAATGACTTTGATGTTGCCGGTTGTGGAGCCGTTTTTGCACTTCTCAACAACCGCATACTGGTTGAACTGGATAAAGATCTGAATCTGCTGTCTGAGGCAAGAGTGCCGTTCCTGGCCAACAGTCTTATAGCCCTCTCGTCCGACAGGGTGCTCTTCTATACAGATTTTTTCCCGGGAAGCCAGACCGAACAGGGAGAGGAGAGTGACCTTATAATATACAACACCAGAGGCGGACGAGTCACCCCTGTTCTTAATACATCGCCGAGAGCTCCGGTCGCTTCACTGCAGTTCGGGAGGCAGCTATACCGCTCTGATAAACTTATATTCAGCAACCCCCTTACATCAGAGCTACTTTATTTTACAGAAACAGGCTTCTCTGGTGTTAAGAGGGTCGATTTTACGGAAATTGCCGGTAGAGATAGTGGCATCATATCGCACTATTACTGGACAGATGCTGCTTATGTTAAGGGGAATCTGCTTAGAATTGAGGCTTCAGCCGTTACCGACGACGGCTTTGTGGGCGCCGACCTGCTCTATGATTTTGAAGAGGAGAGAATGGTTACTGCCCTGAAGAAGGATTATGACGGGTTTTTCGGCCTGTTACCTGTGCGGGGAGTTTTTCCCGGCGGATTTATATCTGCGGTGCATACTGATTATATTAACCGAAACAGCCGCCGTCTGGGACGACCTGCCCCTTCCCCCCTTGATAATCTTGAGCCGGGGTCTAACCCCGTTCTGCTCTTCTACCATCTGAAGTAAATAGCTCTGTCCTCAGCTATTTGAGACAGGTTTGTCCTGTAAGCTGTGTAACATTTACCAAAAGTGTTATTACTGCATTATTTCATTTAAATTGCGCCTGCCGAAACTCTATATGAATATAAATTTATAAAAGAAGAAAACGATGTTTGAAGCAGATGTTTATACTAACCGCCGAAGCAGACTAAAGAGATCCCTGAACAATGGTATAGGGCTCTTTATTGGCAATGTGGATTCTCCGAAGAACTATCCCGCAAACCCCTACCATTTCCGGCAGGATAGCGACTTCCTCTATTTTTTCGGATTGAACCTTCAGGGGCTTGCAGGGGTAATAGATTTTGACTCCGGAGAGGACTATATTTTTGGTGATGATGTCGATATAAACTCCATTATATGGATGGGGCCCCAGCCATCGATCAGGGATCTGGCCCTTCGTGCCGGCGTGAAGAATAGCGCCCCGATGAAAGATCTTGAAAACTTTATTGAGCGTGCTGCCGGGTCGGGCAGGGAGATACATTTTCTGCCTCCCTACCGCGCCGAGACCAAGATGACCCTCGGTTCTCTGCTGAAGGAGAACCCATGCCAGATGAAGACCAGAGCATCTCAGGAGCTCATAAAAGGCGTGGTCGCCCTGCGTTCAATAAAAGAGCAGCGTGAGATAGAGGAGATTGAGAAGGCTGTAGACATTGCCCGCGAGATGCATGTCACCGCCATGAGAATGTGCAGGCCGGGAGTGGTTGAGCAGGAGATTTTTGGTGTTATCGAGGGTATAGCACACTCCAGGGGCAAAGGGCCATCTTTCCCCATAATACTTAGTGTTGACGGGCAGACGCTACATAACCACGCACATCACAACACCCTTGAAGAGGGCCGTATGATGCTTACAGATTGTGGTGCAGAGAGTTTTTTAAACTACTGCTCTGACATTACCCGTACAACTCCGGTGGGAGGCTCATTCACTTCCCGGCAGAGAGAGGTGTATGATATAGTTCTTAAGGCTAATGTCGATACCATAGAAGCGGCCAGGCCAGGAATGTCGAACCGCGATCTGCATATAATGGCATGTGAAATTATCGCTGATGGAATGAAGGGTCTGGGCCTTATGAAAGGGGATGTCAGGGAAGCCGTCGCCGTAGGTGCTCACGCTCTCTTTATGCCACATGGCCTGGGACATATGCTGGGGCTCGATGTGCATGATATGGAGGGTCTGGGCGAGAATAATGTCGGCTATAGTGACGAGGTTAAACGAAGTGACCAGTTTGGACTGGCATATCTCAGGTTCGGGTTGCCATACAAGGCGGGTCATGTATTTACGATCGAGCCGGGATGCTACTTTATTCCTGAACTGATAGATAAGTGGCGTGGTGAGAAGATGCATGCAGACTTTATCAACTATGACAGGGTAGAGGAATACCGTGACTTTGGTGGTATAAGGATAGAGGATGACCTGCTGATAACCGAAACCGGTAACAGGTTGCTTGGTGAGCCGATACCCAAGACGGCAGATGAGCTTGAACAGACCTGTAAAGGTTAGAGCTAACCGATAGATACATACATACAGCAGGGGGGCGTGATTGGTTCACGCCCCCCTGCTGTTATTTGTGACATGTGCTCTCTCTCCTCTTATCTTCTCAGGCGACCGGGGAATACAGGCAGGCTTTCATGCCCATCTTCACTGACCGCCTGCACGGCGAAAAAGTAGTTGTCTTTTGAGTAGGGCAGCGTAACCTCTGTGCCTGTTACAAAGATTTTTCTTTGCCACAGTGGCATGTAGGTCTCACGCATAAGTATGTAGTATCCGGCTGGCCTGACACCTTCTGAAGGAGCCTCCCACCTGATAGTGGTGCTGTTATTCAACCCCGCCATGCTTATTCCTGCTCCTACGGGCTCATAGGGAGCAAGGGCGAGATTGGCTACGGTGGCAAGGTTAATGCCTGTGTTTTTCCTCACATACTCATAGTCTACGCCTTCGGGCAGATCACCAAATTGTATTCCATCAACCTCCCTGACAATCTGGTGAGTGCGGTCGTAGTTCTCATTAAACTCACTTATTCTTATCGCAGTAAAGCCCTGCTGTGCGAAAGGGGTATGATCACCGCCCCGTCCAAACCTGTCATTTCTGAAAATCAGGGTTACATCGAGCTGGTCAACATAGCGTTCGCCAACCTCTTTGATATATCTTGCCAGTTGTCTGGCCCTGCCATCGTTCTCGCCCGAGGTGTATCGTCTGAGTGATGCCATTTCCTGGGTCTCATAGGCCGGAACTCCTTCGCTGAATACTCTTACCCTGGTGTTGTCATTCAGAAGGGTTCCGCACGATGATGAGTTCCCGATCATGTCGTTGTTAAGAACCGCAATGATATTCCACTCCTCCTCTTTGGCTCTGGCAGCAAGATGTCTTGCGCCGAGAAGGCCTTGCTCCTCACCGGAAAGGGCAACGAACTTAATGGTGGCGGAGAACTCATGGGGGGCCATAATGCGGGCCATCTCCAAAATTGCTGCCATGCCCGACCCGTTGTCATTGGCACCCGGGGCGAAGGATTCGGCATCCAGGCCACGGGCAGCGCGGCTGTCAAGATGAGCCAGTATAAGTATAATCCTGTCATCATCGGGATTGGTGCCATGAAGGGTGGCAATAACATTTTTAAGATTAACCTCTTCGGGAAGCCTCTGCCTGGGACCTCCTGTAGTGTACTCATCAAACTCAACAGTAAGTCTTCCGCCGGAAAGGGGTATGTAGCTTTCAAACTCCTCCTTTGTCCAGTTCCATGATGCACCTATTCCCCTTGTAGGATGATCCTGTTCACTCAGATTGTGCCTTGTATGGAAGTCGACCAGTGTAAGTATGTGCTCTTCAATCTTTTCGCTCGAGATCTGTTTCACCATGTCATAGATGAGAGGGTCTCTTTTAATGATGGTCTGTCCCTCTGCAACAATGGTTACTGTGGTGAGCGTAATTAAAACCGATAGTATAAATTTTCCTGTGGTCATAACAACTCTTTTAAAGGTTAAGTGAAGCGTAAAGAAACAAATAAGAGCTTTACCCTGCAGATAAAAGCGGTATGCACGAGGCCGTTTTTTGAAAAATTAACAGGCCCGGCACTCCGCCTCTATCCGATAATAAAAGCTGTGATATCAGATCAGTAGGCCTTGTAATACTCTCTGTTCAGACGGGCTATGTTGGTGATCTTTATGTTTTTTGGGCATTTCGCCTCGCACGCCCCTGTATTTGAGCACCTGCCGAAGCCCATATCATCCATGGCCGCCACCATCTCTCTTGCCCTCTGCTTCGCCTCAGGTTTGCCATGAGGCAGCAGGGCCATCTGAGATACCTTTGCCGACAGGAAGAGCATTGCAGATGCATTTTTACAAGCAGCCACACATGCACCGCATCCGATACAGGATGCCGCATCGAAGGCCTCATCGGCATTCTTTTTGGGTACCGGAATGGTGTTGGCCTCAGGTGCAGAGCCTGTTTTTACAGATATAAATCCGCCCGCAACCTGGATATGCTCGAGCGACATTCGATCAATTACCAGATCTTTTATTACCGGGAAAGATCTGGCCCTGAAGGGTTCGACAGTAATGGTGTCGCCATCTTTAAACTCCCGCATAGATAAATGACATGTGGTAATGGACTTAACAGGGCCATGCGGATGTCCGTTAACATACATTCCGCATGTTCCGCATATCCCCTCGCGGCAGTCATGATCGAAGGCTACAGGATCTTCACCCCGCTTTATAAGATTGGTGTTAAGGAGATCGAGCATCTCCAGGAATGACATCTCTGGTGAGACCTCTTCGAGTTCATACCTGACGAATCTGCCCTTTTCGTTCCGGCTTTTCTGCCTCCATATATCAAGTGTAATTTTCATGGTTCCGATCTTTAATTGTTTGTGGAGTGTTGCAGCGTATTAAGACTCTCTCTCTGCACCTCTCCGAAGTAATAACCAACATAGCTATTTGTAACTTCTCTCTTTAACTTCGACCTCTTCGAATGAGAGCATCTCCTTATGCAGCTTTTCAGGCACACCTTTACCGGCATACTCCCATGCTGCAACATATGCAAAATTCTTGTCGTCGCGCATGGCTTCACCTTCCGCAGTCTGCTTCTCTTCTCTGAAGTGGGCTCCACATGACTCATTGCGGTGCATGGCATCTTCTATCATGAGTCTGGCCAGCTCAAAAAAGTCTGCCACCCGGCCTGCTTTCTCGAGTTCCTGATTAAACTGGTCTGCGCTACCCGGAACAGTAACATCTTTCCAAAACTCCTCTTCCATTTCGCGCACCAGAGAAAGGGCCTTTTTCAGATCTTCCTCATTTCGACTCATGCCGCAGAGGTCCCACATTAACCTTCCAAGTCGTTTGTGAAACGATGTAACCGTCTGGGTTCCCTCTATTGCCAACAGCCTTTCGATTCTCTCCTTAACAGACCTTTCCGCCTCGTCAAATTCGGGTGTATCGGTAGCTATCTTCCCTCTCTTTATATCATCTGCCAGGTAGTTGGAAATTGTGTTTGGCAGAATGAAGTAACCATCGCCTGCGGCTTGCATCAGAGAGCAGGCTCCAAGCCTGTTGGCTCCGTGATCAGAGAAATTGGCCTCGCCAATAGCGTAGAGCCCCGGTATGGTTGTCATCAGCTCATAGTCGACCCAGAGGCCGCCCATTGTGTAGTGGCCTGCCGGATATATCATCATAGGTGTTTCATAGGGGTTAAACCCTGATATCACCTGATACATCTCGAAGAGGTTGCCATACTTATCTTCAATGGCTTTTTTGCCCTGCTTATTAATTGCATCGCGGAAGTCGAGGTATACCGCAAGACCGGTTTTCCCAACTCCGTAACCCGCATCACAACGCTCTTTGGCAGCCCTGGAGGCAACATCGCGTGGAACCAGATTTCCAAATGCAGGGTATCTGCGCTCGAGGAAATAGTCGCGCTCTTCATCGGGAATGTCGCCCGGTAATCTTTCGTCTCCCTTTTTCGCGGGAACCCATATGCGCCCGTCATTACGAAGCGATTCAGACATAAGAGTCAGCTTTGCCTGATACTCATTGAGCTGCGGTACACTGGTGGGGTGTATCTGCACAAAGCTGGGGTTGGCGAAGAGTGCTCCCTTTTTATGGGCAATCCATGCTGCCGATGCATTTGAGTTGACAGCCAGAGTAGAGAGGTAATAGATGGTTCCGTATCCTCCTGTAGCAAGGACAACGGCATGCGCCGAGTGCCGTTCGAGTTCACCAGTCTCAAGATTACGGGTTATAATGCCCCTTGCCTTGCCATCAACTATTACAAGCTCAAGCATCTCGCGCCTGGGAAACATCTTCACCTTTCCGGCCTTTATCTGCCTGTTAAGGGCAGAGTAGGCGCCCAGAAGGCACTGCTGGCCGGTCTGTCCCCTGGCATAGAATGTTCTGGAAACCTGAACGCCTCCGAAAGAGCGGTTGTCAAGTGTTCCTCCGTAATCGCGTGCAAATGGAACACCCTGAGCGGTGTAGTGGTCAATAACAGCATTACTTACCTCGGCGGCGCGGTAAACATTTGCCTCTCTGGCCCTGTAGTCCCCGCCCTTTATCATATCAAGGAAAAGACGGTATATGCTGTCACCGTCGTTCATGTAGTTTTTGGCAGCGTTTATACCTCCCTGAGCGGCTACACTGTGTGCACGGCGGGGGCTGTCCTGGAAACAGAAATTCTTCACATTGTAGCCCAGCTCTCCGAGCGCTGATGATGCTCCGGCTCCGGCAAGCCCTGTGCCTACAACTATTATGTCAAGCTTCTTCTTGTTGGCCGCATTTACGAGCCTTACATCCCTGCGGTATCGTGACCATTTTTCTGTCAGGGGGCCTTCAGGTATTTTTGAGTTTAGTTTGGTCATGGTTATCTATTTTTCAGGTATGGTTTAAATCACGAGCTTACTATCCATATGTACAGCGGTATCAGGCTGAATCCAGCCGGTATGATAACCGCGTAAATAAAGGCAACACCTTTAATCAGAGGCGTCCATATCCGATGGTTAAGGCCTATGGTCTGGAATGCCGAGTGGAAGGCATGGTAAAGATGGAACCCCAGCAGAATGAAGCTCACCCAGTAAATTATGTTTATCAGCGGGTTGGTGAAGAGCTGCCATGCTACATCATAGAAGTTGTAAGGGTCGCCCTCTACCAGGCCAAGCTTTATAAAGTAGAAGTTGAAGAAATGGATAATCAGGAAGATGAAAATAATGCCCCCGGTCCATATCATGAATCGGGAGAATGGAGCAGTCTCTGAACGGTTACTCTTTTTGTAACGCACAGGCCTGGCAATCCAGTTCTGTATCTGCAACAGTATGCCATAGATGATATGAATCATTATGGCGGCAAAAAGCACTATCTCCATGATCTTTATAACCGGAAAATCTGACATGAATTTGGCAGCCCTGTTGAAGGGTTCCGGATCACTGTTAAGTAGCAGAAGGTTAATGCCCAGATGGACCGGCAGGAAGGTGATGAGGAATAGCCCTGCCAACGCCATTATGAACTTCTGCGAAATTGAGGAATACAATACCTTGCTCATAGATCGGGTTGGTTTTATCAGGTTAACAACTATGGTGGTGCACACCGCCCTCCAAAATAGTATGAATTAAGTTAATAAACAAGCCGCATAAGGGTTTGTAAAGTTGCTTTACAACATTGATTGCGATCGGCTATCTGCCTTTTTTCGCCATCGGAGTTCTCTCTGCAACTTTAATTCCCGGCAACTCTTTTTTTTACAGATACCTCTTTCCTATCTTGCAGCCTTAGCATCTTATCTTATGAAGCTGGAAACAATCAGAGGTTATCCCATGGCCTGGAGCGAAAGGGGGAGTGGTGAAGCGATAGTACTGCTTCACGGCTACCTTGGCTCATCGCATGTTTGGGGTGAATTTGGAAAGATGTTGTCGGGTGGAGGCAGGGTTATTTCAATAGATCTTCCCGGTCATGGAGATTCTGCCGTTTTCGACAGGGTGCATACCATGGAGCAGATGGCCACCCGCGTTGCTTTACTGCTTGAGAGAGTCGGAGCCGGGAGGGTTCTGTTGGCCGGACACTCTCTTGGAGGATATGTTGCACTTGCAATTGCTGACCTCTTTCCCGATATGCTTAGGGGTATAGTGCTGTTTCACAGCCATCCTTTTCCCGAGAATGCCGGGGCTGTAAAGAGAAGAGCGCGGGAGATATCTGTAATTGCCTCCGGGAAGAAGAGGCTTATCTACCCCGCTAATGTTGAGATGATGTTTTCAACTCACAATGTTCCATATATGCAAGATGCACTCAATACCCTTAATCGCATTGCGGCAGAGACCCCCGATGACGGAATAGTGGCGATGCTGAGGGGCATGGTGGTGCGTCCGTCGCGGCTTGCCCTTGTCGAATCAGGCAGAATCCCACTACTCTGGATTCTGGGGCGCCACGACCGGTATATTGATTATACCACTATGACAGATTCGGTATCTCTTCCCGCTTCAGCTACCCTGGTAACACTTTACAGCTCCGGGCATGTCGGGTTTATCGAGCAACCTGATGAGTCGCTGAGAGCCATCAGACAGTTCTCGGGCTCTCTCGCCCCCGGTTAGGGCCATAGTAGTGTCGGGCTGACTGGTAATGGGCAGGATATGCTACCGGTCATCTCCCGATATGTATTCAAGAGCTTTGAGCAGTGTGTTGTCAAGTCGCTCCCATATCGGGTAGAAACCCCTGTTGTTTAGTATGTTGCGTGCTATGTATGCCATCAGCTGAATCTCAATTACTTCACCTGAAGTCTTAATGCCTTCAGGGTCTGCAGCCACCCCTGCCGATTCCGCATAGGCGACAAAGCTATTGAGCAGGTTCCGGCTTTTAAGATAGCTTACCATCTCCTCTGCAGTATCAATACGGGAGAGGCTCTCACGGTTGTTCTCGGTATAATAGAGTGAAAACCGGGTAATGATTCCACTGTTACGAACCGCGAGGAAGTAGTCTGATACTCCTGTGGTATCTACAGGCACGAATATGTCAGGCATTATGCCTCCACCCCCAAAAACCACCCTGCCTCCTTTGGTGGTGTACTGTAGTGAATCGGCAAAGCGTATACTGTCGGCATCTCTCAATTCTCCTCTTAGGAAGCGCTCGTTAAGATCGTTATAATACTCTTCATAGCCGTCTCCATACGGTTTTTGGATTGAGCGGCCCGAGGGGGTGTAGTATCGGGCAATAGTGAGTCTCAAGCCCGATCCGTCACGGAACATTATGGGCTCCTGTACGAGACCTTTTCCGAATGACCGCCTTCCTATTACGGTGCCCCTGTCATTGTCTTGTATTGCACCAGCTACAATCTCACTCGCCGAGGCGCTGAACTCATCTATCAGCACTACCAGATCACCTTCAAGAAATTCCCCTCCCCTTGTAGCCTTAATATCGTCTCGCGGGAAAGCCCTGCCTTCAGTGTAAACTATCATACTGCCGTCAGAAAGAAACTGATCGGCCATACGGGTGGCAGCATCCATCACCCCACCCGAGTTGCCCCTCAGGTCGAGTATAAGCCTCTCCATCCCTTTATTTTTAAGTTCGCGGAGTGCAGTGACGAACTCATTGAAGGTTGTCATTGAGAAGCTTGTTACCTTGATGTATCCGGTTTCAGGAGTCATCATGTAGGCTACATCGACTGTTGTGATCGGTATTTGGTCTCTTGTTATCTCGAAGGTCATTAACTCATCGACACCCCTTCTCTCTACAGATACCTCTACCTTGGTGCCGCGAGGCCCCCGGAGCATACCTATTACCGTTTCGTCAGGAATGCTTACGCCGGCAATAATAGAGTCATTGACATAGATGATTTTATCTCCTGCCATAATGCCAACCCTTTCCGAGGGTCCGCCCGGAACTGTGCTGATAACAAGCAGGGTGTCGGTAATCATGTTGAATGTTATTCCGATACCATCAAAGTTTCCCGCTATCTGCTCATTGGCACGGGACAGATCTCTTGCCGGAATGTAGACAGAATGGGGGTCCAGACCTCTTAGTATGGCCGGTAATGCGGTCTCTTCTATCTCAGCCATATCCACATCATCTACATATCTTGTTCCGATAAGTTGCATAAGAGTACCTATCTTTCCCGATGGCGAGGGTCTCTCTCTCTGATCTGCATGGGAGCCAGAAGGCAGATACCATCCCAGTATCACCCCCGCAGCTATTGAAACAGCAATTATCACTGGTATTATTACGGCTCTTCTGTTGTTCCTCTTTTGCATAATTATAACTACTTATTCATATCTATATGAACAACCTCTATGCCGGCACGGTTCAGAAGATCAAGCCCTCCCTGATTGCGGTAGTGGTTGCAGTAAACGACCCGGCGAATTCCTGCCTGTATTATGAGTTTTGAGCACTCCATACAGGGCGAAGAGGTTACATAGAGCGTTGAGTTTTCGCTTGAGTTACCCGATTTGGCTACCTTGGTTATGGCATTTGCTTCGGCGTGCAGCACATAAGGCTTGGTCTCGAAGTTCTCATCTTCACAAATATTTTCAAAACCTGCGGGGGTGCCGTTGTAGCCGTCAGAGATAATCACTTTGCCCTTTACAATAAGGGCTCCCACCTTCCTTCTTTCGCAATAGGAGTTCTCTGCCCAGATAAGAGCCATCTCAAGATATCTCCTGTCAAAAGAGTTCTGTTTCCCGCCATAAGGGTGGGTTATAGGGTTCTCATCCATAAAGCAGCTACTATAAATAACCGGGAATTCCCCTGAGTAATTAGTGCCCGGAGCCGGGGTCGAACCGGCACAGTATTGCTACTACTGGTGTTTGAGACCAGCGCGTCTACCAATTCCGCCATCCGGGCCTGCTCTGTTCAGGAGGTTGGGTGTACGATGTTACTGATCGCACTCCTGCCCCTGTCAGGAGTGCGAAGATAGTGATATTTTTCTAAGTATGTGATTTAGTGTCGGGGCTGCTCCTGACCCTGCTTCTCCCTGTAGTCGTGCCCGTCATTGAGATGATTGTTTCCAGAATAGCTCTGGTGTCAAATCCACACTCACGATATAACTCCTCTTGCGTTCCATGCTCTGCGAAGTAGTCCGGTATCCCCATCCTTTTTATTTTGGCAGAGTATGAGTTGTCAGCCATAAATTCGGTTACGGCGCTGCCAAAACCACCCTTGAGAATTCCATCTTCAACGGTAATTATTTTGCCGAACGATCTGAATATTGAGTGTAGTATTTCACCGTCCAGGGGGGCAACAAAACGCATATCGTAGTGAGCAACCTCTATACCCTTCATAGCTGCCTCTTTGGCCGCCTCTGCAGCAAATTTGCCGGGCAGCCCAAGCGTAAGCAGGGCTATATCCTTACCCTCCCTAAGCAGTCGACCTTTCCCAACGGGAATCTCTTTGAACTCCTCCCTCAGGCATCTGGCAGAGTTGCCTCTGCCCCTGGGGTATCTTATGCTGAAAGGTAGCTTTATTGTGTCTAGCTGGGCCGTATATAGCATGTTTCTGAGATCACTTTCATCCATCGGGGCCGCCACTATCATGTCAGGGATATGTCTCATATAGGCAATATCGAAGAAGCCATGATGCGTAGCTCCGTCTGAACCTACAAGCCCACCCCTGTCAAGGCAGAATATCACCTTGAGCTTCTGCAGCGCAACATCATGTATAACCTGATCGTATGATCTCTGCATGAATGATGAGTAGATATTGCAGTATGGTATCATGCCTTCTGCGGCGAGACCGGCCGAGAAGGTTACGGCGTGCTGTTCAGCTATACCGACATCGAATGTTCTTTCAGGCAGCTCTTTCATCATTATATTGAGAGAGCATCCTGTGGGCATTGCCGGTGTTATTCCGACTATTTTGCTGTTCCTCTTTGCCAGACTCAGCAAGGTATGGCCGAATACCTCCTGGTAGAGGGGTGCTTCATTGCCATTGCCGACTGCATATATCTTGCCTGTCTTTTTGTCGAACATGCCGGGCGAGTGCCAGAGGGTCTGGTCGTTCTCTGCCTCTCTGAAGCCCTTGCCCTTCTTGGTAATACAGTGAAGAAGCTTTGGCCCCGGAATTCGTTTCATATCGTCAAGCACCGAGGTGAGATGGAGTAAGTCGTGACCATCCACCGGACCGAAGTAACGAAAATTCAACCCCTCGAAAAGATTACTCTGATCGAGTATGGTGCTCTTTATTCCCGACTCAATCTGCGACACCAGCGTTCTTGCTTTCGGCCCCAGCTTCCTTATCTTCCCAAGGGTATTCCAGACATCATCTTTCAGCCGGTTATAGGTCTTGCTGGTTGTTATATCGAGCAGGTACTCCTTGAGGGCACCTGCGGTAGCATCTATTGAAATGTTATTGTCATTCAATATTACCAACAGGTTGGCGTTGGCCATGCCTGCATTATTCATGCCCTCGAAAGCCTGACCGGCAGTCATTGACCCATCACCTATAACTGCAATGATACTCCTCTCATTGCCTCCCATTTTTGAGCCAATTGCCAAGCCAAGGGCCGCGGATATAGATGTCGATGAATGCCCGGTTCCAAATGAGTCGTATGGGCTCTCATCCATACGGGGAAAACCACTTAATCCGCCATACCTGCGGTTGGTGTGGAACCGGTCGCGTCTGCCTGTTATAATCTTGTGTCCATAAGCCTGATGGCCTACATCCCAAACAATTTTATCGTAGGGGGTATTATAGACATAGTGGAGTGCCAGAGTCAGTTCTACCACACCAAGGCTGGCTCCGAAGTGACCCGGATTAGAGCTTACGGCATCTATTATGAATGATCTGAGCTCTTTAGCCACCTCCAGAAGTTCCAGCTTATCGAGCTTTCTCAAATCGGCCGGATCATTAATTCCGTTTAAATATCTATACTCCTCGGTCATAAGCAACAACTAACTGCTCACCCTGCAAATATAACCAATTTTAATCCCTTACCCTTATTAGCAGGGAGCGTGGATTTTCCTATTTTTGCCTTACTCAGATGTAGTAACAATATAACCGCTAAAAAGATCGTTTAAGCAGAAAAATTGAATAGCCATGTACAGACCTGTTAAGATTGCTACCCCCTTTATAGTGCTTCTGGTGCTTTTATCCGCATGTGTACCTGCCAAACGCCATTCAGATCTCCGTTTTGTCAGCCGTCAGAATGTTGAAGAGAGAGACCGTTACAGGTCTGAGAATATACAGCTCTCTATGGCTAACCGCGAGCTTGAAGCCAGGGCGGGAACCATGTCAGCCGAATATGAGCAGATGAAGAGAGAGCTTGACAGGGCTGTGAGAGAGCGCGATCAGGCAAGGAGCGATCTAAGCCGGATGGATGCGAGATACAGACAGCTGGAGATAGCACAGGAGGATCTGGTAAGAGGTAATGTAAGAGAGACGACCCGCCTTCTTTCGGAGTTACAGGAGGCCCACGCCAATCTGCAGCAGCAGGAGTCACGCCTCAGGCAGATGGAGGCCAATATTGATCAGAAAAAGATAGAGCTCGACGAACTTACCTTCGAGCTTGAGCAGAGGAACCAGCGCCTTGTTGAGTTGGAGCAGATACTTGATTCACAGCAGAGGGCCGTCAGGGAGCTTAGAGACAAGGTGGCAGAAGCGCTTTTTGGATTTGAAGGGCAGGGTCTTACCGTTAGCATGAGGAGCGGCAATGTATATGTCTCACTTGATGAGCAGCTGCTGTTTCGCACAGGAAGTTACGAGATAGATGATGCAGGACGGAATGCTCTCAGGAGGCTTGCTTCAGTACTTGAGGTAAATCCGACAATACAGATAATGATAGAGGGGCATACAGATGATGTTCCCTTCCGTTCATCCGGAGGCCCCATTGTTGACAACTGGGATCTTAGTGTTAAGAGAGCGACCTCTGTTGTGCGCGAACTTACCACGGGTACAGGAATAGATCCGGCCCGCCTTACTGCGGCCGGCCGTAGTGAGTACCATCCCGTTGATGAGAGATCCACAGCAGAGGCACGGGCAAGAAACAGAAGGACCGAGATAGTTCTTACCCCTGACCTTACAGCCCTTTACAATATTATAGACAGCTTCTGATCGTTGCGGTATTGCCGGGTGCTGCCTGTGACCGGATAACCGGTGTAGATTTGCAGCAGCTTATTTGTCATCGTCGCTGAAGAGCGATAGACGGAATGCTATCGTGTTGAGGATCTCCATCAGGTCTTTTTCTGGACTCATAAAATCAATGCCTTCCCAAAATTCCGGGTCGTAGCCCTTCATCTCCCTTGAGAATACTGACTGTAGTGGAATTGTCTCGTCGCGGGCGAATGGTGCGGGGTTTTTCTCGCCGATTGATGTTACCGCCATCTCAAAAAATACATCGTAGTTTGACCTGAACAGTCTGCGGGGTCTTCGTGCCGAGAACCTCAGATCTCCCCTTACATGACTCAGATGATATTGGCCGTCATCTTTCCTGTAAGCCACTCTGTATTTAACCGATCGGGGCCTTATGTCGTAGCCTCTGGTTCGTCCGGTCACATAGTGGTGGCGTACATCATCTATATATGAGGGGTTTACCTCAAATTCTACCTCGAGAAGCGCGTAGTCTTCGCTATGTATTACCATTCTGCCCCGAAAGAGTGGCTCGGTGATGATCTCCTTCTGTTCGAAATCGATCACATAGGCCCTCTCTCCGTCTATGGTGACTATATCGGTCATGATATAGTTGTAGAGATTGAAGCCCTCCTCATCAAAAAACTCAAAGCGATTACTGATACCATCCAGCTGAAGTGAGCTTCCCATACCTGCCCTCAGTCTAAGCAATAGGGTATCGGAAGATCTTGCGTTCTCGCTTTTCCGGCTCCTTGTAACCTTTATCTGGTCTCTCCCTATCAGGGTATAAGGTGCCTTATATATATCTATAACTGCCTCTGAGTATACCTGTAGCTCTCTGCCCTTTTGAACACCTTCGCGATAAAAGGCGGTTAACAGCCTTGTGTTATCTCCGTAGTTATCAGGTATTCTGGCAATACTTTTTTTTATAAGCTCCTGAGGAACCCTGCTCTGCACTATGACCTCCGGAATTGGTATGTAATCACGAACAATGCCGAAATCATATCTGTTTCCCGGGGTTTCTGATACAGGGATAAGACGGCTTCTGTAACCTATATGCGAAACTACAAGGGTGTCATCCATATGTTCCTGGCCAATACTGAGCACAAACAGTCCGTCGCGGTTTGTTACCGTTCCCCTCATTTTGCCCTTCAGGGTTACCGCAGCATGGGCAAGCGGTTCGCTGGTTATTTCATCTGTTACAACCCCTGATATAACGACTCTTTCATCTTTATCACCGGCTGCCAGTGCTAATAGTACCCTTTCGCGCCGATCGGCTCTTGCAATAATGATGTGGTTGCCTATTACTGTGAATTGCAGCGAATCGTTTCCAAGCAGATCTCTTAAGATAGATTCAAGAGGCCTGTTATCAGCTATCAGAGAGCCCCATGTGCCTGTCTCGATGAGCCGTGAATCATATGTGAAGTGGTAGCCAGTTTTATTACTGATCATGGATAGTGCCTGTCCCCTCCTGATAAGCAGCCTGTTAAAAGAGAACTCCTTGTCAAGAACCGACTCCTGAGCAGCTGTTTCCGGAGATATTGCGGGTAGGGCCAGAATCAGGGCGACTGATACTCTTATAACTGTCCGTGACAGATTCAACAGATAAGTTGGTTTGGTTTTCACCGTGAAAGTACATAAACTCCCCTTTTTTTGCTATAGGTAAGGTCAAAAGTTGTACATATTATCTGAATGATCTGCTCTTCCGTAAGATTTTCGAATACTGTTGTAATAAGCTCTTCACTTATCGTGAGGTCATCAAAAGCCACCTCAATCCCGTAGCTTCTGCGCAGGTCTCTGAAGACCACGGAAAGCATTGAGCCTTCATACTCAAGGTAATCGGTGTTCCAGGCCAGGTAGTTCCTGTCCACATTGCTGCTCTTTATTGTCTCTGCTCCCCTGATTGAGCCGAAATCTCCTGCCTCCAGAATCACTCCTGCCTCCTCATGGCGATCTTTTGTTAGCTTTACGCTGCCCCTTGTTACAAGAACCTCTACATCACTCTCTTCCTGTCGGGTGTTTACATTGAAGGCAGTGCCCATCACCTCTACAATGGCGTTGCCTGCAAACACCGTGAAATCAGAACTGGATGAATGTGCTACATCAAAAAGGGCCTCGCCCGATAACTGCAGCTCCCTGCTCTCTGTGCCAAAAGCTTCCGGGTAACTGATTTTCGAGTTGCTGTTAAGCATAACTTTTGTGCCGTCCGGTAGCAGAAGCTCATAATTCCTGACATCGCCAGATTCTACTATGGTAATACCTTTGCCTGTCAGTGCCTCACCGTTGCCCATGATATGCCACAGACCATAACCGGCTCCGGCCATAATGACTATTGCGGCTGCAATTCTCAAAAGGGCAGTAAAGCGATACCCCTTAGGTTCACCAGTCCCTTCGCTTTCGAGGTCAGAGTTAAGCCCCTCTCTTCGAATTCTTAATCTCAACTTTTCCCATCCTTTATCGGGTTCAGTGACGGTCTCACCTGAACTATCCGGACTCATCTCTCTCCAGATGTCGGCTGTTTTCCGGAAGAGATGATCGCCCTCAGTCGCTGAGCTCAATTCTCCCTTCTCCTCCTGTTCGTCGGAGAGAATCGCGGCTAACACAGCCCACCTTCTGTTTATGTCCTCTTTCACCACTGCTATAATCTGTTTGTCTGTTCACTGCTTTGGTAGTAGTCGCCCACCACCTTCCGTAACTCTTTCAGAGCCCTTCCCATATTGGCCTCTACCGTCTTTATTGATATAGAGAGTCTTTTTGCTATATCACGGTACTTGAGCCCCTCAAATCTGTTGAGACAAAAAATCTCGCTACAGCGTTCGGGCAGATTTTCCAGCGTCTGTACAACTATTTCACCAAGTTCACTCCCTATTAATTCCTGGTGCGGGTCTGGTGACTCCGCTCCCCTCGCCTCCATATTTTTTGCATATCGCTCCTTTATCATTCTGTGACTTATAACCCTTACACTTCTGTTGTAAACAGACCTATAGAGGTAGCCCGTTACTGTTGACTCTATGCTGATCCTGTCCCTGTCTCTCCAGAGCCTGTAGAAGAGATCCTGCACAACCTCCTCAGCACTCTCCTTATCGCCTGTTATCTTCCTTGAGTATCCTACCAGCGGCGAGTAGTGTGAGCGGAAAAGCGATTCAAAAGCCTTGATACTGCCAGCCTTTATAAGTTCAGCTTTCCCCCTCCGGCTACTCTCCATGTGGTTGATGCTCTTCTTTGGTTCAATTTATTATGCGCAGCCGTCGACTAAGCCGCTCAATTGCTCTCTCTATAGTCTGATCGGGCTCAATTACATTGTAGTCACCCCAGAAATCGGGGTCTTCAAAATCGCTTACCCGCTCTGAAAATACATCTGTAAATCGTACCCTGTCACGCCCGGCAAACCTGATAACATCATCCGTTGTGCGATCGGTAATTGCCAGTTCAGACATCGTCGTAAAGTTAGTGTTAAATATTCTTCTTCTCCAATTAACCGTGAAGCTCACCTCCGCCCTGGAGTAGGCGAAATACCATTTGCCATCATACTCTCTGTAAACAACCCTGTAGAGTGCTGCATCGGGCTCCACATCTGCGGTAAACGGCTTCCTTCGCACCAGCATCTCTTTTGCCTCATTAATATTTGTGAGGTTAAGAGCAAAATCGATCTCGCTTATAGCGTATGACTCTTTGTCCACATACATTCTTCCGTAGAAAAGGGGGCTCAATATATTGGCTTTCTGCTGGAAATATATCACATAGTGCGGCCGGTCATCGATCATATCAGATGTAACAAGCGTATAGGTGTAGTATTGCATCGACTCCTCGTCAAGAATGGAATAGGGGTTTTTTACCACATCCAGTTGAAGTGATGTGAAGGGGCCACCCTGAAGCTTGAAGATCAGGGTGTCCATCCTCGATACATCGGTGCTCTGCCTGCCTTTGTATATCCTTATACCGTCTCTTCTTCCCGGACTGTTATATGGCGCCTTGAACACTTGAACAACGGCCTCTCCTATGGCAACATATGACCTTCTCCTCCTTATGGTTTCCCGGTAGAATCCTGTCATGAGGTTGGGCTCGGAGGTGTAGTTGTATGGTATTCTTTTAATAGCCTTTTCTATAATATCCTCGCCGCTTACAGGTGTTACAGTGACATCAGGAAGCATTGTCGGCGCAGGCTCCAGGCTTATGATGTTTCTGTATCCTCCGGTCTGAAGTTCATTTAGCGATATGGTTCTGTTGTTATATCCGAGGTGAGTAATAACTAACCTTCTGGATGGTTGATCCAGAGGTACTTTAAGTGTGAACTCACCGTCAAGGTTTGTCACCGTGGCAACATTCGTAAATTCAACCGCTACCGATGCAAAGACGAGGGGGTTGTCAGACTGGGAATCGATAACCCGCCCCATAAATGTAAGATAGCGGTCTTCATCCGCTGACAGGGCAGCGGAGAACAGCAAAAGGAGCGCAATAATAAGTGTAGCGCTCTTATAATTTCCGGCTCTCTTATTCTTATTCATGGTCTCTTTTTTTGGTTTTACAAAAAGCTATAGCGGGCAATGCCTCCCGCCTGAGGCAAAATTACCCGTTTCATATTTCCGGTTGGCTATATTGTGCTCAATATGATGCAGTAAAACAAGGTGCAAGCACTACCACAGGCTCACGCCTAACCGGCTCTCTCTTTATCTCACCTGTTCATATTTATGACTCACCTGTTCGCTTTTACCCTATTATGTGCTCGCTGCGCTCGCGGGTAATTGGTGATTGGTGACTGGTAATTGGTGCCGTCGGCTAACGCCTCCGGCCGATAGTCGGTATAGGTCCTGGATTGATGGGATTCGTGTTGATATTTACCA
>SLNP01000086.1 GCA_007132995.1 Bacteroidales bacterium
AATAACCGTATAACCGAATAACCATCACTAAGATAGTTGCGTACAACCGATTACCGGCCGGAGGCGACAGCCGACGGCACCAATTACCAGTCACTAATCACCAATTACCCGCGAGCGCAGCAAGCACCTATAGCCGCACCAACTCTACGCGTCGGTTAAGAGCCCTGTTCTCGTCACTGTCGTTTGGCGCCACAGGCGTTGACTCTCCATAACCCCTGGCCTGCAGTCGTGAGGGATCAATGCCAAAGAGAAGCAGATACTGACGCACCGACTCAGCCCGACGCTGCGATAGCTGAAGGTTATAATCTGCACTACCCACATTATCAGTATGCCCCTGTATCTCCAACTTAAGATCGGGGTTGGCAACAAGCAGGGTAACTACATCCTGCAGCTGCTCACTGGAAGCCTGCTGCAGAGATGCCCTATCGAAATCAAAGAGAATACCGTAAAGGGCTATCCTTCCCTCAGCATCGAGCTTTGCCATCATTGCAGCAGGAGAAAACTCAAGCGTTGTAACAAGAGGCTGTTCATCAATTATAAAGAGGGTTGTTCTTTGGGCACTGATCGGTGTCTGTACCCTGCACCATGTGATGCCACCATCCTCCCGCGGGATTGTAAAAACCAGACCATAAACCCGATCCTCATACTCAACTGTACCTCCCCTCTCAAGCGCAGCTCTCTTGAAATTCTCAAAGTACTCTACCTGTGACAGAGTCGTATTGGGTGTGCCATCTTCATTAACAACATTATAGCGCAGACTCCAGAATTCACCACTAACAGCCTGTACAGTATAATCCCGGCCTTGTGTTCCCGTCCTGAATTCATACTCGTTGAAATTGAGGTGCTCCGAACGCTGGGCGTCAAAGACCGAGCCGGGCAGTGGTCTTATAAGAGGGTGCTCCGTAACATCCTGGCTATATAGAGCCGTAAAACCGGAAGCGGCGACAACCACCGCAAGCAGAGTAAAAAAGCTTCTGTAGATCAGCATCTCCTTCTTCTCCATCTTTTAGTACAGTCCGATGTCAAAATAAACAGAGAAAGCACCCGGACCGTCGGTTAGTAATTCGATTAATAAAAAAGTTCATATGCAATATAGACAAAAAATGTTAACCGTCGACGCCTCTGATATGCAATATCTTGGTACCCCATAAATCGCGGTGTGAAGCGAGCACTTCTCTACGCTTTACGCTGCGAGCTGCGACAGCAGCGAGCCCATGCCCTATGCCCTTTGCCCCATGCCCCATGCCCCATGCCCCATGCTCTATGCCTGCGAGCTGCGTCAGCAGCGAGCCCCAGCCGCACCACTACCTGAAAAGATAGAGAAACCCTCTGTACTCTTTGGGCTCATAGAAGATATCGTCCCAGCCCAGAGCCCTTATGATGTAGAAGTAGACGCCGGGGCTTGCCTCGCGTGAAGAGTTGTTGATGGTTCCATCCCATCCCTTCCAGTCGTCAAGCCGCTCACCATCACTGCGGAAGCTGTAAACAGGGGCGCCGGTACGGCTGAATATCTGCATATCGATCATACGCAGCGAGCTTGTTTCAGGCCTGAAGTAGTCATTCACCCCATCGCCGTTGGGGGTGAATACATTGGGCACATCGAGGCCGGAGTCATCTACGGTGATGGTCTCAACCATGGTTGCGACACAGAGGTTCTCACTCTCGACCGTTAAGGTTAGGGTGTATGTGCCCGGCCTGTAATATGTATGGGTAAGCGACCCTGCGGTGGCAGATGTGGTATCATTACCAAAATCCCATGTGTAGTTGACCGCCCTGATAGAGTTATCTGTTATTACCACCTCAAGAGGCGCCTCACCGCTGGCAGGCTCGACTGTAAAATCGGCCTTCACATGGAGCGGTTCATAGAGGAAAGATGACTCTGACACACAGCCACGCCGATCGGTAACGCGAAGCGTGAAATAGACATCTTCATAAGGCAAAATATAGTAGGTGTAGTTGAGAAAATCTGTTGTACCTGTGGTAATACGGTTATCATCAATATACCAGCTATACTCTTTCAAAGATGTTGTGAGCGCCGCCTCCTGCCCGTTCCCGGGGTCGTAATAGCTAAAGCCACCCGGATCGAACTGGCCGGCAAGGCGCACCTCATAACAGAGCGGGGGGCCGGAGAGCGAAGCTGAAACCTCAGTCTCGGCTATGTGCACCCATGCAATCAGTGTGGTGTCGTAGCCGCTACCCGATATCGTTACCCGGTACCCTCCCTCTTCAACTCCGGCAAACACCGATCTGCCCACATCGGTTTCGCTGTGCACCGCCTCTGTAAAATCGCCGTCTGCACTGCTCCATCTGTGCCATTCAAAGTTGTACGGAGGAACACCACCTGGTGCGTCAGCCTCAAGCCGGAGGAACGGAATGTCAGCATCACAAAAGACGAAAACAGAGTCGTTGGGACTATGGCCGCCGGGATATTGGGTAATAAACGCAGAGCTGCGACCCGGTGCCACTATCTGTGCATCGAGATAGGAGGGTATCAGCAATGGAATGAAAATCAGAAGAGCCAGGCGGTTCATTACACTCAATTATTTTACGCTTTGCCCCTGTCTTTCACTATCGGCGGGGCATATTTCAATACGCTGGTTTCACCTCTCAAAAGGCGTCGGTTTTCTCATCTGGCCGGTGACGTTTTTTCTCCTCCCGGGATCATCGGATTTTCCCTCTCAGCAGGCATCGGTTTTCTCATTTCAGGGGCACCGGTTTTTACTTTCCAACAAACGGTAACAGCCGCTCTTTGTTGCATTAAGGTGCAATTATACAAATTTTTTGTGTTCCCCCGAATCAGTGATAAAGAGCATTAAGCCACCCCCTGTCTGTTGATAAGTTTTGGACCCTTAAGTGCCGCCGGCTAACCATAACCGGCAGCTAATTACTATTTTTGCACCTCCGCATAAGTGTGGCGGGAATGTGACGGCTATGACAGATTTTCTTGAGCAGTTGAATGATGCACAACGCAGTGCGGTGACCAACACCGAAGGGCCGTCGCTGGTTATTGCCGGTGCCGGAGCGGGGAAGACCCGCGTGCTGACCTACAGGATTGCCATGCTGCTGCAGAAGGGGGTTGCCGGACACTCGATTCTGGCGCTCACCTTTACCAATAAGGCTGCCAAAGAGATGAAAGAGAGAATTACCCATACCGTGGGGGCTGAAAAGTCGCGTTACCTGTGGATGGGAACCTTTCACTCGATATTCTCCAGAATTTTGAGAGCCGACGGAGGCAAACTCGGTTACAAGGAGAACTTCACCATCTATGACTCGGCCGATTCAAAGCAGGTTATCAGGCAGATAATAAAAGAGCTGAACCTCGATGACAAGCTCTACAATCAGGGTCAGATAGCGTCAAGAATATCGGCAGCCAAAAACAACCTCATAACACCCGCCGATTACGCTGCCAACCAGCGATTTGCAGCACGCGATGCCGCCAACAGGGTTCCTTTGCTGGGTGAGATATACAAGAGATATGCCGCCAGGTGCTTCAGAGCCAATGCGATGGATTTTGATGACCTGCTGGTAAACACCAACATTCTCTTCAGGGATTTCCCCGAAATATTGAAGAAATACCGTGAAAGGTTCAGGTATCTGCTGGTAGATGAGTATCAGGACACCAACTACTGTCAGTATCTAATAGTCAAAGCTCTGGCCTCAGCCCACAACAATATATGTGTTGTCGGAGATGATGCACAGAGCATATACTCATTCAGGGGTGCAAGAATAGAGAATATATTCGATTTCCGTAACGACTTCCCCGACGCCCCCGTATTCAAGCTTGAGCAGAACTACCGTTCAACGCAGAACATAGTGAATGCTGCCAACAGCATCATATCACGGAATGAGGAGCAGATACGCAAAACTATTTTTTCTGAGAATGAGGTGGGCGACAAGATCCGCGTTATTGAGGCGGTTACAGATTCAGAAGAGGGTGTTTTTGTCGCCTCCGACATCATGTCAACCCACCACAATGATAGTGCCTCGTGGGAGCAGTTTGCCATTCTTTACCGCACAAACGCTCAATCGCGCATATTCGAAGAGACACTGCGGAAAAGGGGTATCCCATACCGGGTTTACGGAGGGCTCTCATTTTACGAGAGAAAAGAGATAAAAGATATAATGGCATGGTTCCGTCTGGTAATAAACCCCGATGATGAAGAGGCCTTTCGCCGTGCCATCGCCTTTCCCAGGCGGGGCATCGGGGCCAACACCCTTGGCAAGCTCAATGAGCTGGCAACAAAATCGGGGCGATCGCTATGGAGTGTGGCCTCAGACTTCGAGTTGCATGCCAACATCTTCAACAGAGGTATCTGTGCCCGGCTGAAGCGATTCATTGACCTTATATCTGAAATGTCACCAAAGGCATCCACTGGCAAGGCCTTTGAAATGGCCAGGGAGATAGCGGTTAAATCCGGAATATTAAAGGAGCTGAGAGAGGGTCGTACGGTAGAAGATATTGCGAGGCTCGAAAATGTAGAAGAGCTGATGAACGGCATACAGGAGTTTACCGAAAACGCCGTTACCAATGGCGAGCCGGCTACACTGAGTGAATATCTTGCAATCATATCGCTTATTACCACACTTGACAGAGATGATAAAGAAGATAACGACAAGGTGACACTGATGACAGCTCATTCGGCAAAAGGGCTTGAGTTCAAGTATGTATATGTTACCGGCATGGAAGAGAATCTCTTTCCCTCGGCCATGTCATCGGGAACCGCCAGAGAGATGGAAGAGGAGCGCCGTCTCTTCTATGTGGCACTTACAAGAGCCATGAAGAGAGCCACCCTCAGCTATGCCCTTAACCGTTACAGGTGGGGTAACCTTGAGTGCAGCAGCCCCAGCCGCTTTATCAGAGAGATAGAGGGTCGGTTTATTACAAGAACACCCGGCAAACCGGGTAAGAAGCTCACATCATATCTTGACGCTATTGCCGATGACAGGGAGCCCGGAGGCCCCGGCCATTCAGCCTCGCCCGGTCGAAGAGAGGGGTACACCCCGGCAGGCAGAGGCAGCGGTCACTATTCAGACAGAGACAACAGGCATGGCGGCCGAAGAGGCCATTTCACCCGCCGTAACTCCGGAATTATGTCCGATGGCAGCAGCTCAGGCAACCGAAGCAATGTACCACAAAGGGATGGAGCAGCCGGGGGTGTAGGAGCTACAGGAAGAGCCGGGGGCGGCGGAGCAGCCGGAGAGCCCTTGTCAGATACGATTTCGGCCGGCGACAGGGTTCGTCACGAGCGATTCGGAATGGGTGAGGTCATCTCCGTTGAGGGCGCACCACCCAACACCACCGCCGTAGTCAAGTTCAGCGAAACCGGCACCCGCAAGCTGCTGCTGCGATTTGCCAAACTCAGGAGAGTATAGACCCGGTAGTTGATCGGTACTTTGGTACAATAAATTGCATTTACCGGCCCTTAGGGTAATCGGTGCTCTGGTTTTAAGTTACATTAAAATTGCAGTTGCCTACCCGGGGCGCAAGCGGTACTTTGGTGTAGTAAACTGGAGTTGCCGGCCCTCTGCGCAAGCGGCACTATGGGGCAATAAGTTACGGTTACCGGACCGAAGCGTGAGCGGTTCTCTGCCGTAATAAATAGCAGGTTACCGGCCCACCTGTATCAGCTCAAAGCTGCTGATATCTATCACCTTGCCGGCACTTTGATCAATCTCTCTGGTAACCATTCTCATTGTGACACTACCCTCCTCGCGCGACTCCATCTCCAGAAGATAGCCGCCGGCAAACTCACTGCTTCCGAACCACAGGGGCATACCGGCCGTAGCCAGAGTCTGGCTGCCAATATCCAGTGACAGATCGCGGGTAAACCACATCGATACTTCAGTATCATCCTCTTCGCTGGTGGCGACATACTCCTCGCACTCGTAACCGGCAATCATTTTGGTATTGCCTGTTCTGCGGAACCGCACATCACCCTCATATTCGGCAACCTCTTCTTCAGCCTCTTCGTGGTCAGTGACCAACACCTCTTCCCTTATGGAAGTTATCAGGCCCACCCTGGCATCTTCCGAATCGGTAAGCATCAGCATAACACTATTCTTGCTATCTGTAACAAACAGCATACTCTCATCCTGCGACTCAGCCTCAGGATCTGCAAGCTTAATAGCACTGCTTGCTCCACCGGCATCAAAAAAGATAACATACTCAAGCTTCCCTGACGGCTCGTCTTCGGTAAAGGTCTCCATCTCCATCACAATGCGACCGTCAAAACGGTATTCGCTCTCATGCTCAAGGGTAACTTCACCACCGCTCATAAGGGCTGAAATATCGAAGCCCTCACCAAACATACCCCCACCGGCAGCGGCACTATCGGGTCCTCTCATCCTTTCGAACATATTCATGACAGCCTGCTCAGAGGCACTCTCCACCTCGCGGGTAACCTCGCGTTCGGCGGCCCTTGTGGCTGCATCAACCGCCCTGTTAATTAGACGGCCCACCTGTGCCTCGGCCGAAAAAATGCCCATTGCCATAAAGGCAACGAGAGACAATAAAAGCTCTCTCTTCATGATAGCTATCGGTTTTTGGTTAGAGTTCAAAAATAAGAAATAAAGAGAGTAAAATCCACAAAAAAGCAGATCTCATTTTTCAGAACCACCCCGGTGTATTATCCCTTCGCACCCCACATAGTAAGGCTGTTAAGAGGCAAAAGCGGGCAGACATAAATCGGCACAAAGATGATTTTTACGACCGCATTGCTGTAAGAATTATTGAATATTCTATCTTTGCACCATCAAAACAATGGGGTGCCTTAATAGAACGGGCTGAGATCATACCCTTAAAACCTGATCCGGATAATGCCGGCGTAGGGAAAGAGAGTATCTCACAATCAGCTTACAGCGACCTCATTTTTTGAAATTAACATGTCTAACTATGTAAAATTCAAAAGATGAAGAGATTAATTTCAATCGCACAACTACTCATCATGCTTGGCATGGTGATCGCAATTCCCTTAAACGCCCAGAGTCGCCACACGGTGCGGGGCACAATAACCGATCAGTATGGCGATCCGCTTCCCGGGGCCACTATTATTATCGAGGGAACCTACAGCGGTACATCGGCCGCCGCCGACGGAACCTACTCGCTGCAGTTAAGCCGTGAGGGAACCTACACCCTCAGAGTCTCATTTCTGGGTTACGAAGCAGTAACCAGAGAGATTAATCTGCGCGGCAACATAACCGCCGATTTCACCCTTACAGAGTCAGCCCTTCCGGCAAGCGAAGTGGTTGTTCAGGGTGTTCGGGCCGGTGAAAGAACGCCTGTAACCTACAGTTCCATTGAGGGTGAAGAGTTACGCAAGCTCAACTTTGCCAGAGACATCCCCTTCCTCCTGTCGCTTACACCCTCGCTGGTAGAGACCTCTGAATCGGGTATAGGAATAGGTTATACCGGCATGCGAATAAGAGGTAGCGATGCAAGCCGTATTAATGTAACGGTCGATGGCATACCCCTTAACGATGCACAGTCGCAGCAGGTATTCTGGGTCAATATGCCTGACTTCGCCTCATCGGTCGACAATATACAGGTGCAGCGTGGTGTAGGAACCTCGGCTAACGGAGCCGGAGCATTCGGTGCCTCCGTAAACATACAGACCCTGAACCCTGGCAACGAGGCCGGAGTAAGAGCCACGATGGTTGCCGGCTCGTTCAACACAATGAAAAGGAACATAACCGCCGAGACAGGGTTGCTCAATGACCGGTTTGCCTTCATGCTGCGTTACAGCGATGTGCAGAGCGACGGCTATATAAGGCATAGCGGCTCAGACCATCGCTCCATGTTCCTCACCGGCACATACCGTTCGGGAAGGTCTCAGCTAAAAGCCAACTTCATATTGGGTGAAGAGCGTACAGGCATAAGCTGGTGGGGTGTTCCGGCCGATATGCTGGAAGTTGACAGGCGCCACAACCCCGCCGGACTCTATATTGACGGAGAGGGTAATGAGAGCTATTATACCGACCAGACCGACAACTACTGGCAGAACCACTACCACCTCATCTACAGCCTTAACGCAGGAGCAGGCTGGTTTCTGCAGGCGGCAGCGCATCTGACAACCGGTGAAGGCTACTACGAGCAGTACCGCTCAAACAACAGGCTTAGTGACTACGGCCTCGACCCCATAGTAATAGGCGGAGAGACAATAACAAGAACCGATCTGGTACGCAGGCGCTGGATGGACAACATCTTTTTCGGAACCACCATGTCTGCCAAGTATGTCAGCGGAACCACAGAGGCCGTAATAGGAGCGGCGGCAAACAGGTATGATGGCGACCATTTCGGAAGAATAATATGGATGAGGTATGCCGGCACCACCGACAAGCATCATGAGTACTACAACAACAGAGGTTTAAAAGATGAGTACAGTATATATGGCAAGGTGACCTACGAAGTAATTCCCCGCCTCAGCCTCTTTGCAGACATGCAGTACCGCCACATAGACTTTGAGCTTAGCGGCCTGCACGACAAGCTGGTTCCGATGCTCGAGCGCAACAGTTATAGTTTCTTCAACCCCAAGGGAGGTCTCTTCTACAGCCTTACACCGGCCACTGATATTTACGCCTCGGTTGCGGTTGCTCACCGTGAGCCCACACGCGCCAATATCAAAGATGCTGTAGGCGATCAGGAGGCCGCCCCGCTACCGGAGAGACTCACCAACTTTGAGGCAGGTTACATTACCCGAACAGGCAATATGGCCCTTGGAGTGAATCTCTACTACATGATCTACGACAACCAGCTGGTTCCGACAGGCGAGCTCAGCAATGTAGGCTACCCCATCATGACCAATGTAAAAGAGAGTTTCAGAAGAGGTGTAGAGATAACATCATCGTTCAGGCCGTCAGAGATTATTGAGTTTGACCTCAACCTCACACTTAGCAACAACAGGATAGAAAACTTTGTCAAGTACTACACCGACTACAACACCACCGACTGGAGCGAGCAATATCTTTCGAAAGAGCTGGGCCAGGTTGACATAGCCTATTCTCCCCCTGTAATTATGGGAAGTGCCGTTACCGTCACACCCGTCGACAACGGCACCCTGCGGTTAACCGGCAAGTATGTAGGCAGTCAGTACTTCGACAACACCATGAGCAGTGAGCGCAAGCTCGACTCTTATTTTGTTTCAGGGCTTACAGCAGCCTACAACTTCGATATAAGTGGAACCGGCGGCATTGAGCTCTCATTCGACATAAAAAATCTTCTCGACAGCAGGTATGTAAGCAACGGTTACGGAGGAATATGGTATGAAGATGGCGTTGAGAACACATGGGCATACTACTTCCCCCAGGCAGGCAGGCACTACATGCTACGCATGGGAGTAAGCTTCTGAAAA
>SLNP01000009.1 GCA_007132995.1 Bacteroidales bacterium
ATCAACACACTTATGGGCTGGGAGATTGAGCTGGAAAGAGGAGGCAGTGAGCGACGACCTGCAGCGGTAACAGCCTTCAGATCAGGACTCATAACGATAGATCGCAAATAAAATCGAGCCGGCCTGTAACTTTTCCATACCACCCTTCGTCTCACATCAAAAAGAGGTTTAATCTAACTAAGATCGAAAAAATGCGAAAAGCAGCAGCTATCACAATTGTGGCCACCATAATCTGCACAGCAGCAATGTCACAGGAGAGGGTTGACACACTCGGTAACAGAGAGAAGTCATCTTCCGGGCCAAAAGGAATAATCTATTACAGTTCATCAGAAGAGGGTAAAAAAATTGTAGCCGGCGGCATCGATCTGCTTGAGATACTGGAGACGGGCAGCTGCAGGGCCCTGCAGCCTGCCCGTAATGTACAGAAGAGTATAACCATAGGGGGCTCTTCCCTCTCCGGTTCAACAACAATGCGGGTGCGGCCCCGAACAAGGTTCTCAGGCAACTGGAGCGGCCTTGAGCTGGGGTATAACGGATATCTCATGCCCGACGGAAGTCTCGACATAACCGGCGAGGCAGAGTTTATGAGACTTAACGAGGGGAAGTCCGTAAACTTCAACCTCAACTTTTGCCAGATAGATATCGGAATAACGCGCCACTTAGGATTTGTAACCGGCATGGGACTTCACTTCAGCAACTACCGGTTTGCGGGCAACAACAACATAACAGTCAGTGATGAGGGTAATATAGTGCCCTCATACCCGTCAGACGATATCAATTATGAAAAGACGAAGCTTGTAACAAAATATCTTACAGCGCCTCTCTTTCTTGAGCTTCAGATACCAACCTCGTCACGCCGCAGGGTCAATGTGGCAGCCGGTGTTGTTGGCGGGCTTAAGGTAGGAGACCACACCAAGGTTGTATACCGTCAGAACGGCAGGCAGAAGCTTAAGGATCGTGGCGACTTCAATCTCAACAGGTTCCGTTACGGGTATACCATAAGGGCAGGCTACGGATCTCTGCAGCTGTACGGCACAAGATATGAGACTCCCCTTTTCAGGGAGAACAGGGGCCCGGAGCTATACCCTTATGAGGCAGGCATTTCGTGGACCATTTTTTAAACCATGTTATCGATACCGTAACAGGCAAGGCACCGTATGATGGTGCCTTTTTTGTTATCTTTGTATTGCAACCAATCGCTAAAGAGAGCATGGCACAAATATTAAGCGACAAAGAATTGCGAAGATATTCCCGTCAGATAATGCTTGAGGATGTCGGTGTAGAGGGACAGGAGGCGCTGAAAGCAGCCTCTGTTCTGGTTGTGGGCGCCGGAGGTCTCGGCTGCCCGGCACTGCAGTATCTCACCGCAGCCGGAATAGGCACCATAGGCATAGTTGAATTCGATATGGTGAATGAATCGAACATTCACAGACAGATACTCTATGGCGCAAACGATATTGGCAAGCTGAAGTCGATAATTGCCAAAAGTATTCTTCGGAACCGGAACGATAAGGTAAACATAGAGATCTTCAACCTGCGGCTTACCGGGGAAAATGCGGCCAAAATATTTGCACCCTACGACATTGTTCTCGACGCAACAGATAACTATGAAACCCGTTATGTAATTGATGATGCCTGTAGCGAGTCGGGGAAGCCGATGGTTCATGGAGCAATCTATAAGCATGAGGCACAGGTCTCTGTCTTCAACTACAACGGGGGGCCTTCCTACAGAGGCTATAACCCCCCGGAGGGTGCAAAGAGGGACAATCCCGATCCGTCTCAATTAGGGCTTTTCGGAGTGCTGCCCGGAATAGCAGGTGTGATGATGGCAAGCGAGGCCCTGAAAATTGTAGTAAAAGCCGGTGACATTCTGTCGGGAAGGGTTCTTATATTCGATCTGATGACCAACAGATACTACACCATAGATATCTGACAGGAATAAGTTAACTATAATGTTTTCAGCAACAGGAGAGATAATTATGAGACTACTGCTAATTAGCAATTCAACCAACGCCGGAGAGGAGTATCTGGGCCATCCCAAAGAGAATATCCGGGAGTTTCTGGGCAAAGAGAGGGTCAAGGCGCTCTTTATTCCCTATGCCGGAGTAACCATCTCATTCGATGATTATGAGAAGAGGGTTAGCGAGCGATTCAGGGAGATAGGGCATGAGATAACCTCAATACATCACTCCAGCGACCCTGTGACCGCGGTGAGGGAGGCAGAAGCCATAGTTGTTGGCGGTGGCAACACATGGCAACTGCTCAGGATGACGCAAGATAATGGACTTATTGATCATGTAAGGGAGAAGGTGCTCTCGGGAACACCATACATAGGGTGGAGTGCGGGCGCCAATATGGCCTGCCCGACCATCAAGACCACAAACGATATGGCCATTACAGAGCCCGGCTCGTTTGAGGCTTTCGGTCTGGTGCCGTTCCAGATCAATCCTCACTACCTCGATTCAAATCCGGAAGGCCATGCAGGAGAGACCCGCGAACAGAGAATCAACGAATTTACCGTTGTAAACCGCGGCATCTATGTTGTAGGGCTCAGGGAAGGAACCATGCTGATTGCAGAAGGGGGGAAGATGAGACTTGCCGGCCCCAAAAACGCACGACTCTTCTTCGGAAGCAGCCGACCGGTTGAGGCCGGTAGCGGTGACGACCTCTCATTTCTGCTCAGAGAGGAGCAGTGGAGGGTATAGAGGCCTCCGCTAATTTGAAGCCACATCATACTTTTTCGGTGTTATGTTCAGACTCATCCGGCAACTTATAAAATACACGCTGCTGGTCATTCTGATAGTGACCTCGCTGCTGACAGGTCTCACCCTTGCATACAGGGAGCGGGTTGCGACCCTTTTTATTGAGGAGATTGGCAGCAGAAAAGATATCGACATAGAGTTGTCGGGAGCCAGGCTCACCCTCTTCAGGCGGTTCCCCCGTGCATCATTTGAGCTTAACGGGGTGGTTGTAAAGCCACTTACAGGCGAAAGCATCAACGACACCCTTCTGGTTGCGGAGAGACTTTCTCTCGACTTTAGCCTGACAGATCTGCTGAAGAGAGACTACACCATTGAGCGCATTATCGTTGAAAACGGAGAGCTCAATATAGTTGTTGACAGCGCCGGAAGGGCCAACTATCCGTCGCTCTCTCCCCTCAGCAGCAGTGAGAGAGATAACTTAAGCATAAACATTCAGCAGATAAGGCTCAGCAGCGTGGGCATATCTGTGTCAAACAGGGTAAAGAATATTACCGCTGCCGCCGAGATAGAGTCAGCCCGCCTGAGTGGAGAGATTGCCGGCAGGGAGATAGGTCTGAAGGCAGATGCCGGTTTCAACATCGTCAGCTTGCTCTATGATGGCATTGAGCTGCCCGAGGCTCTCGCAATAGATCTCTCTCTCGACCTGTTCCGCTCCGACACCACCCTGACACTTAAGAGTGGGAGGATGGTACTGGAAGGGATGAGATTTGATGTCAGCGGCGACCACTCGCTTCTGTCAGGAGAGACCCATGTTCTTCTGAAGTCGGAAAATGCCGATATAAGGGTTCTGGCCGGATTCCTGCCAGATGACTACAGCTCAGCCCTTCTGAAGTACCGGCCATCGGGCAAGCTCGATGCAGAAGGAGTCATAAGCGGAGTTTTCAGCCGTACAACACGGCTCAACTACACCTTCGGGTTCAGGGGCCGTGATATCAGAGTCACCCTGCCCGGCACATCACTCACTCTCTCTGACGGCTCATTCAGTGGCAGATTCAGCAACGGCAGGCTCAACAGCGCACATACCACAGAGCTGCTGTTAAGCGACATAGATGTGAGAAGCCCCCTCTCGGAGGCTGGTGGCTCACTGCACATTAAGAACTTTACTGATCCTGTTGTCGCTGCAGACATTACGATCGGGGCCGATGCGCAGGAGCTGCTTTCACTCTTCACCGATCCGCCTGCCACCAACGCTTCAGGAAGGTTACGGGCCTCTGTAAGGGGAGAGGGTCCCCTCCCCTCGTTCAGCGATTTCAACAGCGATCAGCTGCTTGCGATGGGCCCCTCAGGCAATGTCACCCTGAGCAACTTTGGCTTCACCAGAGAGGGTGCTGAATTCTCGCAGATCAGCGGAGATCTTATGCTTCTTGAAACTTTGTGGATAGACTCACTTCTGGTAACACTGAACGATCAGCACTTTCTGATAAATGGATCGGCAGAAAGGTTCGGATCACTGCTTAGGGGAGAGGGTAGAGATGTTACACTTAAGGGGGTGGTAATGGCAGACCACCTTGAGCCCGGGCTGCTGCCCCGCGCCTCAGGCCGGGGCGAAAGAAGGGAGGGGCGTTTCACACTGCCCGAAAATCTGGAGGCGGACCTGGCCTTTGCAGCGGCCAGCTTCAGACACAGAACCTTCTCAGCATCAGATATAACGGCAACAGTGCACTATTCCAACAAGAGGGCAACCCTTTACAACGCATATGTCAGGTCAATGGGAGGCGAGGTGAGCGGAGAGATAGTGATGGAGGAGCTGCCTGAAGGGGGTTTCCTCACCGAGTGCCGTCTTGTGCTTGAGAACATAGATATTAACAACGCCTTCACCTCGTTCAACAACTTCTCACAAGAGTTTATCGGATCGGACAATCTGAGCGGCATATTGAGTGGAACCTACGGCATGGCGATGAATCTTGACCACGATCTGAGACCCGACCTCCACTCAATCAACTCGGAAGGCCACTTTATTATCGCCGATGGCGAGCTGATAGATTTTGAGCCGGTACTGAACCTCTCACGCTTTATAGATATAGCAGAATTACAGCACATTAAATTTTCAAGACTTGAAAACAGGTTCTTTATTAACGGGGGTGTGTTTTCGATACCCCATATGGATATAAGCTCGTCGGCGGCAGATCTTGGTATCAGCGGCACACACGCCTTTAACGGCGATTACGACTACCGGCTTAGAGTTCTTCTGTCGCAGCTTCTTAGCAGGCAGGCACCCAGGCGAACCCCAAACAACGAGTTTGGTATAGTTGAAGATGACGGGCTTGGAAGAACATCGGTATATCTGAGAACCCGGCGCGAAGGCGACAACGAGAGTATATCGTGGGATGCTGCTGCCACCAGGGCCCATATAGTAGATGATATTCAGCGCGAGCGACAGACCGTCCGTTCAATACTCCGTGAAGAGTATGGCCTCTTCAGCAGCGATACCACAATTCTGCCCACGGAAGAGGAGGTCAGAAGGCCCCCTGTACGAATAATGTGGGATGAAGCCATTATACCGGGTGGGCCTGCTGACACCATCAGACAGGACACAACCCGCAGAGAGAGAAGAGGTAATCCGATAAGAGATCTGTTTAACAGGATAGTAAAAGGGTGACATTTTGAATTTTTACAGAAGAAAACAGCTTATAAAGAGGGCTCTGGTACTTACAGCCATACTGCTTGCTGTTCTCTCACAGCGCTATACCGCCACTCTGGTTGAGCACCTTAAGCAGGAAGAGCGCCACTATGTTGAATTGTGGGCAAGGGCAACCGAGCGACTCATTACCGCAACCGGCCAGGAGGATGGCGAATACGAAATTATCGCCATGGTTCTTGAGAGGAATCAGACCATCCCCCTCCTTCTTACCGATGGCGATTCGAATATTCTCTCGTCACTAAACTTCCCCCCCGGTAAAGAGGCCGATTCACTCTTTCTCTATACCGAACTGGAAAAGATAAGAGAGAGGCGTGACCCCATTGAGATAGATCTTGGCGACGGACAGTACAACTACATTTACTATAAAGAGAGCATAATATTGAGGCGAATCCGCTACTTCCCGCTGGTTCAGATAGCGGTGGCAATACTATTTGCAGGTGTTGCATATATGGCCTTCAGCACCTCAAAAAGGGCTGAAGAGAACAGGTTATGGGCGGGCATATCGAAAGAGACAGCTCATCAACTGGGCACACCTGTCTCATCGCTGGCGGCCTGGACAGGACTTATAGGCGAAAGGTATGGTGACAAGAGAGTTACCGCAGAGATGGAGAAAGATATTGCCCGGCTTACGAAGATAACAGAGCGCTTTTCACAAATAGGCAGCAGGCCCGATCTGGCGCCTGCCGACATAGCCGGGCTGATTGAAAGCACGGTCTCATACCTGCGGGCAAGAGTATCATCGAGGGTAGAGATAACCGTTTCCGACCTTCGGGAAAAGATATCTCCCGCCATGGTGAACAGCGAGCTTATGGAGTGGGTAACAGAGAACCTTATAAAAAACAGCATTGATGCCATGGGGGGAGAGGGCACCATCTCTATCACCATAAAGAGTGTAGCCAGAGGTGTGACGATAGATTTCTGTGATACAGGTAAGGGCATTGCAAAAAGAGATTTCAAGGCGGTCTTCAAACCGGGCTACACCACAAGACAGAGAGGCTGGGGTCTGGGACTCACACTGGCCAAACGGATAGTAGAAGAGTACCACAACGGGAAAATCTTTGTAAAGAGTTCAGAGCCCGGTAGGGGGTGCTGTATGAGGGTTATTCTCAACAACAGGGCACGTAGGGGGCCTCTTATCAACATAAACAGAGTATTCTGACAGATGAGAAGGGAAGATTTTGAAATAATGGCACCCGCCGGATCGCATGAGGCACTTGTATCGGCCCTCGATGCAGGCGCTGATGCGGTCTATTTCGGTGTAGACAAGCTTAATATGAGAGCCGGGTCAGCAGCCAATTTCTCCCTCTCAGATCTTGAGCAGATAGTGAAGCTGGCCCACGGCAAAGGGGTTAAATGTTACCTCACTGCCAACACCGTTATTTATGATCAAGAGGCAGGTGAGATGAGATTGGTAATTGAGTCTGCCATGCATGCCGGCATAGATGCTGTAATAGCCACCGATATGGCTACAATAGAGTTTGCGCACGGCATCGGTATGCCTCTTCATCTCTCAACACAGGTCAACATAACAAATTGTATGGCGGTAGAGTACCACTCCCGCCATGCAGATGTTATGGTATTGGCCAGAGAGCTCACCCTTAGCCAGATAAAGCATATCAGCGACTATATAGCCAGTAACGACATCAGAGGGCCATCGGGCAAACTGGTCAGGCTGGAAGCCTTTATACACGGAGCACTCTGCATGGCCATCTCCGGTAAATGTTACCTCAGCCTCCACGAGCACAACAGGTCGGCAAACAGAGGGCTCTGTTACCAGACCTGCAGGAAGGGCTATATTGTTACAGAGAGAGAGAGCGGATACCAGCTGGAGATAGATAATGAGTACATCATGTCGCCCAAAGATCTGTGCACCATAGGTTTCATAGACAAAATAGCAGAGGCGGGCATAACAATAATGAAAATTGAGGGGAGAGCCAGGCCCGGAGAGTATGTCAAAACTGTTACCAGATGCTACGATGAAGCTCTGCACTCTATTATTGACGGAACCTATGGCGAAGAGAAGATTGAGGGATGGCGTAAAAGATTGTCAGCGGTATTCAACAGAGGCTTCTGGGATGGATACTATATGGGGAAGAGGCTTGGTGAATGGAGCCACCGCTACGGTTCGTCAGCAACCAGAACAAAACGGTATCTGGGCAAGGTTACCAACTACTATACAAAGAAGAGAGTTGCTGAGATAACCCTTGAGAACGGAGACCTGCAGCCCGGTGACCGCATATATATAGCGGGTCCTACCACAGGTGTAACCGAGATGGTTGCAGAGGAGGTAAGGGTAGGCATGGAACCGGTAGAGAAGGCTCACAAAGGCGAGGTCTGCTCTATACCGTCAGAGCTCTTCCTGCGCAGATCTGACAAGGTATATCACATAGTTGAGACGGGGCGCGGCGAGGGGTGATCTCAGCTCTTTTACCCCTTTTCTGCTGCCGATCCGAAATATTTAAGAACCACGCGGTTAATATGTTCCGGCCTTGCCGGCTTGGTTATAAACTCAGCTATACCCGAGAGTTCACACTTCTTTCTGCTCTCGGGGAGGTTATCGGCCGTAAGAGCCGCGATCACAACCTCACCCTTCATGGTCAATATCTGGCGGGATGCCTCATAGCCATCTATACCGGGCAGCATCAGATCCATAAAGATCAGGTCGTAGTCGCTCTTCCTGACCATATCGATCGCCTCCTCTCCGCTTGCCACTGCATCATGCCTGTACCCCAGCGACTCAATTATCGAACCTATTACAATGCGGTTCAGTTTATTGTCTTCCACCAGCAGCATCTTCAGGTCGCCCGATGATGGACCGGGAGTCTCCTTCTCCCTCCCCTCAATATGAGGAAAGAGATCTGTTACCGCATCTGCTATCTCCTTGCTGTCGAATGGCTTTACTATAAAGGCGTCAACCCCCATGGTCAAAGATTTAAGATAGCTCCCCTTCTGTTCAGTGCCGCTTACCATTATGATGGCATACTCTGTATGGAGCGACTCTGCCACCAGTGCATCGCCCACCTCAAATCCATTAATATCACTGCCATCTGTTATCACCAGCAGGTTGTACCTCCGGTCAGAGCGGCTGTAGTCTGCCTTTATCTGATTAATTGTCGCCTTGGTATACCCCGTTACAGAGGGCTTGACGCCCGCCTTATGAAGAGCCTTTATCACATCATCATCGCGATCGTTTACAGAGGTAACAACCAGGCCCCTTATATCCCCTATGCTCTTAACCGACTCAGAATCATAACTCTTCTCTATTCTCTCGTTCGAATAGACCTTAAAGGTGAACTCAATTTTCACTCCCGGCATATCGGCATTAGCGGAGAGTCCCGAGGGTGAAGTTGCAGTAAGTGAGCCACCCATAAGCTCTATCAGGTGTCTGGCAAGTATGGTGCTCAGTATAGAACCATCTTTTTTACCCCCCGAAAGGCCCTGCTCCTGTATCAGATCGCCGAATACCGCCTTCAGCCGGGCAGGAGGGTACCCCTTCCCGTTATCTCTGATGGTAACACCAATGGTGAGCTCTCCCTCATGCGTCGACACCTTACGACACATAAGCTCTATTACCCCGTCACCAACTATACCCTGCATTGAGAACTGTATCAGATTGGTAAACACCTGCCTTAACCTGAAGGGGTCGCCCACAACGCTTTCCGGCACATCGTCGGCCACATCTACATCTATTTTTATGTTGCGCCCCTCAATGTTGCTCTGTGCCAGATCGAAGCAGTACCCCAGCTCCGCCCGGAGGTTGAAGGGCACCTCATCGAGAATGATTCTGCCTGACTCTATCTGCGAGAAATCGAGAATATCGCTGACTATGGCAAGCAGCACCTCGCTCGACCGCCTGAGAATAGAGACCATCTCTGCAAGCTCACTGCTCATTTGATGCCTTCCAAGCATATCGGCTATGCCAATAATGCCATTAAGAGGGGTTCTTATCTCATAGCTCATACGGGCCAGGAATTCAGACTTGGCGATATTGGCCTTAGCCTCCTCTTTCCTGGCCGATTCAAGCATTGTAACATCGATAAGTATCTCCATGGTAACATCTTCACCGGCATAGGTTACCGGAATACTGCTGCGGAAGAGTACAATTTCACCCTGATCACCCATTATTACCACAAACTGGTCCGGCGTAAAAGTGCCCCCCAGATATTTCGAGAAGTAACCTGTCTGATCTGTGGTATGCGACTCCGGATAGATCTTGCCTATCATATCGCTCTCGTCAGCATATGAGTAGAGCTGCGAGGCAATTTTATTAGCCTTGAGAACCTCTCTCTCACAATTATATATTATAACACCAACGGGCATATCTGCTATTATGCGGTCAAGCATCTCTTCCGATTCACGGGCATCGATCATCCTCTTGCGCTGCTCTTTAAACGCCCCTGTGAAAACCGCTATTATTACACCTATCAGAAGCAGGGTTATACCCACTATTACCAGAGAGTTCCTGACAACATAGATCTGAAAAAACTCGATGGGGGCAGAGAAGACAACTCCATAATCCATGCCTGCAAGAAGACTGACAGGAAAATAGGATGATACTATCGAGAAAGAGCTCCCGCCTGCTTCGGCCCGGTGGGTAAAATTACCGGTAGAGCCATCTCTTACAGCTTCGGTAATATGGTCAATGTTCCTGTACTCTGTTATTCCCTCAGGGTGGCCTGTATAGTTGTCCTGAATAATATTGCCCTCTTCATCTATAAGCCACTGCCACTGATACTCGGCACTGCTGAAGCGATCGAACAGAGCGGAAAAGAACCTTCTGTGGTCGACTGTAATTCTGAAATTGGCAACAACATTGCCTTCAGAATCAATTATGGGATGATAGTATATATACCTGCTACCATCGGGCACCACCGCCTCATGGTTGAATATCTCCATCTGATCGTGGGTTCTGAAGAGGTCGGTAAGCCAGTACTCATCATCATCATATATAAAACCGCCCCTCGGGGCATCTCTTGTCTCATCTACAGAGAGGGTAAACATATGGCGATCGTCGCTTATGATGGCCAGTCGCACTATAAAATCCTGATATTTGGTGTAGTAAAGCTTGATCCTGTGCATGGCGTCGTCCCGCACACTGCTATCGATAAAAAAGTTGGATATAGAGTGGGTAAGCCCTATCCTGGTAAGATCGCTCGAGAAGAAGAGGCTGAATTCATCGACCTCCCGTCCGGTCTCCCTCACCTGCCGGTCAAGCTGTGTTGTAATAAACTCGATCTGCTTCCTGTGAAAACCACTGTAGTACCAGTAGTTAATCGCTATTATGGCTACAACGGCGATCGCTGTAATTATCAACGCTCTTCTCATACAGGTTAATGCTTTATGCGGGTAAAAGTAGTCAGAATAATGTAGACTCAAAAACAAGCCCGGCGCTCTACCTGTACTTGGAGCCACTGTCTTCCAAGAGGCTGAGGTAGCTGCGATACCGTGTCGCAGCAAGCTCACCGCTCAAAAGAGCAGCCGTTACAGCACATCCCGGTTCGTCGCGGTGCAGGCAGTTGTGAAATCTGCACCCTGAGGCAAGCCTGAATATCTCCGGAAAAAAGTGGTAAATCTCACCCCGCTCCAGATCTATCACGCCAAAGCCCCTCAAACCGGGAGTATCGATTATGGCTCCACCGGAAGGCATCATATACATCTCCGGGAAAGTGGTGGTGTGTCGTCCCTGCTTATGGTACCGCGATAACTCAGCTGTTTTGATATTAAGAGATCTGTCAAGCCGGTTAATCAGTGATGATTTACCCACACCACTGTTGCCGGCTATTAGTGCTATTCCCTCTTTTACCAGCTGCTGCACCCGCTCCATATTGCTCCCCTCCTTTACCGATAACGCTATTGTACTGTATCCGGCATGCCGGTAGAGGCTCTCCATCTCAGCAAGTCTCTCAAGATCCCGGGCGCTGTATATGTCGGTCTTGTTGAAAATGATGGTTGCAGGAATGCTGTAGGCCTCTGCCGTTACAAGGAACCTGTCCAGAAACTCAACCGGTGTTGCCGGCATAACCAGTGTGGCCATAACCACAGCATTGTCTATGTTGGCGGCTATTATCTGGGCCTCACGGCTCAGGTTTGAGGCGCGACGGATGATATAGTTTCTCCGCTCTTCAACATCGACTATTATTCCCGGTGATGATGCTGTGGGGGGCGTGTAGGTTACATTGTCACCCACCGCCAGAGGGTTGGTAGTCTTTATATCCCTGACCCTGAACCGCCCGCCGATTATACACTCAACTTTATCGCCGTGCAATGAGAGAACCCTGTAGCTCTTCCCTGTCGATTTTATTATTACTCCCTTCTCCAAAAGAAGATATCATTAATAGGGCAAATGTAACAAAAAACGGTAACCACCTCGCCGGGGAACAGATATCTCCACTACCGGTTAAATAGTTCCGGCCGTCTGTCATTATGATCGCTCAAACGCTGAAATGCAGCGGCTACTGCCAGCGCGGAGGCCTCATCATAGAGATTGCTCAAAAATGAGATGCTGGCCGGAGTTCCTCCGTCACGAAATCCTGAAGGAACAACGACGCAGGGATGACCGGTAAGGTTTGTTACCAGTAGCTGGGCACCGCCGAAGCTGGGTGTAACAACCACATCGTAATCTTTCATTATCTCATCCATTCTGTGCATAAGCAGGGTTCTGAACCTGTTGGCCTGAATATACTCTACCGCAGGAATAAATCGTGATGCCCGGAAAATATTTGGCCAGTCGCCCCTGTTCTGGCCGGTCAGCAGGGTGTCACGCCTACTTCTTGTAAGCTCATCAAAGGCGGCGGCAGCTTCGGCATTCAGTATAATTCTGAGAGAGTTAACAGGTATTCCGCTGAAATCAAAGTCGACCGGTTCAGGATCTGCCCCCGCCTCGCGCAATATGTCGAGTACCGCCATATCGAGAGGGCGTGTCTCGTACCGGTTTCCGAAGTAGCTTGCCACATAGCCAATTCTCATACCACCTATATCTGCACCTGTACGGCTGAAGTAGGGGTAGTCATTAACAGAGAGGTCTTTACCGTCGCTTCCCCTTATATACTCCAGAACTATTGCACAATCTTCTGCCGATCTGGCCATTGGTCCGACCTTATCCATCGTCCAGCTCAGAGCCATGGCGCCATACCTGCTAACCCTTCCAAATGTGGGTCTTAGCCCCGATACACCACAGCGGGTTGAGGGAGAAACTATAGAGCCCAGTGTCTCCGTTCCTATGGCAAAGCCAACCAGTCCGGCCGCCGTTGCCGCTGCTGAGCCGGCAGATGAGCCGCTGCTGCCCTGAGAGAGATTCCACGGATTGCGGGTGCGCCCGCCATACCAGAGATCGCCCATAGCAAGTGAGCCGAGGGTGAGCTTGGCAACAAGAACGGCTCCGGCCTCTTCCAGCCTCGCCACCACGGTGGCGGTAGCATCAATAACCTGATCGCTGTAGGGAGCAGCACCCCATGTGGTCGGATAACCGGGTGTCGCAAAAAGATCTTTCAGGCCATAGGGTATACCATGAAGCGGCCCACGGTATATACCTTCTGCCAGCTCTCTGTCGGCCCTTTCGGCCTGCATAAGAGCCAGATCTTCGGTAATTACCGCCACACATCTGAGAGTATCGTCATATCTTCTGAGGCGCTCAAGGTATATATTGGTAAGCTCTACAGAGGTGATCTTTCTGTCACGGATAAGAGCTGCAAGTTCGGTCACCTTCATAAAGGCGATATCCACATTACTTTCCGGGCGCTCTATATTGTCAGGTATCAGCCATGAGGAGTGGTTGAACAGAGGCTCACGCACACCGTTCACCACCGGGTTGAAGAGCGTTGCCGGAGCAACAGAATTATCGAGGTCGAAACGCCTCATCTGTTCGTAAGAGCGGAGGTTGCCTGTCAGATTACCCGTCATCATGGCAACAGAGGCTGAGTCAAAGCGGAGGCCTGCCAGGTTGCTGGCTTCTGTAATAAGAAGGGTGTCGAACTTATAGTCATCGACCTCCTGTCTGGCAACATCATTACTTCCGCAAGAGCAGCATATAAGCAGGGCTGCAGAGAGCAAAAAAAATAGCGATCGCATAAAATCAAGTTTAGTAAGCTATACCGGGAAACCCAATAGCCACCCGGGCTGACCGGGAAGGAGCCTCCTCTCAATATCAGAGATAAAAATAGTCTAAATAAATTTATGGTCAATTACTTTCTGTGGCAGTGGTATTAATATTTCACAAAAACCAACTCTTCACCTATCCGGCAACAGCAGAGGGCGATGCGCCGCTTATTTCGGATATGAGCGGGGACAGGCAGGGCGGTGAGGCCACATAATTAATAAATGTTTACCTTTGCCAGCCTGAGAGGGAGATATGAATAGTGAAGCGAGAGTAGAGAGGGCCTTGAAATCATTCCGCGGGGGCTACGGATGCGCCCAGTCTGTTATGCTGGCCTACAGCGATATATATAGCGAAGAGCTTACGGCGCTGCTGAAGATATCATCAGGCTTTGGTGGTGGTATGGGCAGGCTGCAATCATACTGCGGGGCGCTTACCGCAATATTTATGATAGCCGGAATGGAGGAGGGCTCTGTCGAGCCGGGAGACGACAGTAAAGATATTCTGGCCTCTGTCATACAGGAGGCCACACTACTTTTCGAAGAGATGAACGGCTCATCTGACTGTTACCAACTGATAGATCTCGATCTTAATAATGCAGATGAGCGCCAGCTTCATAAAGAGGGAGGTATCCGTCAAAAGGTTTGCGAAAAGTGCGTTGAGAGCGCCGTGCAGATTGTTGATATCATATCTCTTCACAAAAAAGAGATCGCCAATGGAGAGAAGCAGTAGCGATAAGAGTGGCTCCGGCATGGTTGTTACAGTAACCGGAAGCAGCGGACTTGTGGGCAGAAGGCTCACAGAATTACTCAGAGAGAGAGGGCACACCGTAAGGCACCTGACACGCAACAGGCGGAGAGCGGCCTCGAGCCGGGAGACATTTCACTGGGATCCGGCACGCGACCAGATAGACGCCGGGTCGCTGCAGGGAGCCGATGCCATCATACATCTTGCCGGCGAGAACATTGCCCGCAGAAGGTGGAGCAGAAGGGTGAAGAAGAGAATCGCAGCCAGCAGGGCAGGCAGTACCAGACTGCTTTACGACACAGTGATGAAGAGCTCCTCGCGGGTAAACCACTTCATCACGGCCTCGGCAACAGGCATATATGGTAGCCAGATTACTTCCAACATCTATGATGAGGCTGATATTTCGGAAGATGAGGGTGACTTTCTGGCCATCACATGCAAATTGTGGGAAGAGAGTGCCGATCTGTTCAGAAGCTCCGGCATACGGTCTGTAAAGATACGAAGCGGCATAGTCGTAGCCCCGCGGAGCGGATTTACCGGCAAAATCGCACCGGTTGCCAGATTGGGTTTTGTACCTGTTATGGGGAGCGGTGAGAACTACCTCTCATGGATACATATTGACGATATCTGTAACATCTACCTCAAGGCGCTTGAAGATGAGGAGATGAGCGGGCCCTACAATGCGGTATTCCACGAGCATACAACCCAGAAACAGTTTATGGAGTGCTACGCCGCACTGCTGGGAAGTCAGGTCAATACCATACATATACCCGAAAGGCTTATCCGCCTGGTTCTGGGAGAGATGTCTACTGCAGTACTGGGAGGCAGCAGGATATCGGCAGAGAAATTAAAGTCTGCCGGATATCAATACCTCTACCCCACTATGGCCGATGCCCTAACCGACATTATAAACCGCCGGTCCGGCAAATAGTCAAGCTGGCTGCCACCCACCCGGAGTATCACATATTAGCTTCCTCCTATCTGCAGCTCTGCGACCCTGAATGTTGGGGCGGCAAAAGATCTGTTCATGTCAATGTCATTGCCCATCATATCTATGCCATTGAGAATTGCATCGGCACTGCCTGCTATTGTGAGGCCCATAACAGGATGGACTATATTCCCATTTTCAATCCAGAAGCCTGATGCTCCGGCACTGTAGTTACCGCTTACCGTATCAATGCCCTGTCCGGTAGCTCCGGTCAGAAGAAGCCCCCTCTCTGTTGCAGCTATTATCTCATTACGCGAGTAGCTTCCAGGCTCAACCCACACATTGTGCGTGCCTATGCCGGGCAGCGATGTAAACCCTCCCCTGCTGGCATTTCCGGTGCTTTCGGTTCCTGCCCTTTTCGCTGCAGAGCTGTTGTAGATAAAGCTTTTTACCACACCATTTTCGACAAGGGTATTTCTTCCGGTAGGAAACCCCTCGCCATCGAAAGGCCTGCTTGACAAACCCTTGGCCACGGTTCCATCATCATGTATGGTTAAATTGGCTGAAGCGAACTTCTCCCCCATAGAGTCTCCCAGAAAGCTGGCGCCCTGCAAAACAGTCTGTCCGTTAAGGGCTCTTATAACCCCTCCGAGAAGCGATGATGCCACCCTCGGATCAAAGATAACGCTGGCCCGCTGGGTTCTAACCATAACCGGATCTATAAGCTCATACGCCCTTCTCGAAGCGGTTGCCGCAATCTCGTCAACAGGCAGCAGATCTGCAAAAAAACGGCGTGAACATGACTCGCCACCGGTATTTCTCTGCTGACCTTTTTCAGATACAACACTTACACTCAAAGAGCATGATGATCTTTTAAAAGACTTTGAAATACCATGAGAGTTGGCTATGAAAATCTCGCCCTCACCCTCTCCAAAGCCGGCTCCTGAGCTCATAGATACTCTTGGATGACGAAGGGCGATAGCCTCAAGCTCCTTTGCCATCTCAATCCTCCTTTCCATTGGCACCTCCGTGATCTCCGGATCGTAGAGACCCTCTACCTCTGTGATGCCGGGATCTGAAGGAAGAACATTATGCTCCTCGGGGGTTGTCAGTTTGGCAAATGCTATAGCCCGCTTTATTGTTTCATCGAGCGATCGTCTGTTAAAGTCATTGGAGTGACTGAAGCCGAGTTTCCCGTCAACTATAACCCGGAATCCCACCCCTGAGCTGGAAGACTCCTGTATGGTATCTATCTCCGAATTAAGAATCCTGATTGAAAGGGTCCTGCCTGTCTGTATATAAACTTCGGCAGCATCTGCTCCAAATCTCTGACATCTGGTAACAAGTGTCTCGGATAATCTTTTGTAGTTCATATCTCTCTCTTTTTCTGTTAAAACATAACACCGGTTACGCTCCCATCACCCACAATCTTCTCTGGCAGGAGATGACCGTAGAGAAGAGGTACACCGGCATCAGACTCAGCCACGGCTGCCTCCGACATTAATTCCCCGTATTCTCACTGTGGGCTGACCCACTGTTACCTCGGCGCTCTGCCCGCCTTTTCCACATACACCGGGTCCGAAATCGAGGTCATCACCTACCGCATCAACATTTGAGATCACCTCCAGGCATGACCCGATAAGGGTGGCACCCCTTACCGGCACAGTTTTCCTGCCATTCTCTATCAGATAGGCCTCACGGCAGGTGAAATTGAATACACCGGTTACTGAGTTAACGCTTCCTCCGCTGAGGCTCTGAACATAGAGTCCACTTCGGGTAGAGGAGAGGATATCTTCCGGTTTACTCTCTCCTTTATCAATGTATGTATTGGTCATACGCGGTATGGGAATATTCCTGAACGACTCTCTTCTACCGTTTCCGGTACGATCCATATCCAGCTGTTTGGCTGAGAGCACATCTGTCATATACCCTTTCAGTACACCTTTGTCAATAAGAACATTTTTGCGGGCCTGTACACCTTCATCATCCCAGTTGATAGTGCCCCGATAGTTTGGTATTGTACCATCATCTACCATGGTGAATACATCGCTGGCCACCTTCTCACCGACCTTGCCTGTAAAAGCCCCTATACCTTTGGCAATATTGTCAGCCTCAAGGGGGTGTCCTACTGCCTCATGTACAAGCACTCCTCCCCAGCCATTCTCCATTACCACATCCATAATACCAGCGGGGGCATCCTCGGCCTTGAGCATATCTATGGCCTCGCGGGCCGCTTTTCTTGCAACCTCCTCCGGGGGTGTTGTGTCGAATATCTCAAACCCCGAGTGCTGACTTATCCGTTGCCTGGCCATATGGCGCGCACCGCCCTCCTGTCCCATCGCCTGGACTATAAAGAAGAGTAGCGGGAGTTCGTCGCGGAGATATACCCCCTCGCTTGTGGCAATAACCCTGCTTCTAACCTGGTCGTAGTAGTCAATCATCGCCATCCTTATGCGATCGTCATAGTCAAGGGCGGCCTGGTTAGCCCTCTCTATAACCTCTATCCGCTTGCTGTCAGCTATCTCTTCAAGAGGTCTCTGTACTGTCACGAATGTGTCGCGGTCGGGGGTTTCAAGAGCTACTGCTCCGGCCGAGATGCCGTTGGTGGCCACATAAGAGGCGACCTCAGCGGCACGCATCAGATTTTCGGTAGTAACCTCATCTGTGTAGGCATATCCTGTCTGGTTGCCGGCAATAACACGCACCCCGGCCCCCTGGCTAACACCGTAAAGACCGCTTCTGAAGCGCGACTCCTGCATCACTATCTGCCGGGAGTTGCGACCCTCGATATATACATCTGCATAATCACCACCCTTCTCCAGAGCCTTCGCGATCACCCTCGAGAGCGTCTCCCGGTCAAGATCAAGGCCGGGAGCGACACCGGTACCGCATGAGACAAGCTGAGACATTATGGCAGGTGTTGCCGCCATTATCAAACCTCCTTTAGCGCTCATCTCCAAAAACTTGCGTCTTGGAATGTCCCTTACACTGAATTTTTCCATAGTACAATTACATTTTTACTATCAACTATCTTACTACAAACTCTTTGGGTTCCAGTATTCCACCTCTTGTGGTCAGGACAGAGGCCCTGCCTGTTACGGTGGCATCACCATAAACCCTTATGTTATATGTTACAGAATTGGTAGCACCGCCGTCTGTATAGCCGACGCTTGCTGACAATCTTCTCTGCTGCACCGGTCTGGCCACGCCGCCAGTTCTTCTTCTTCCCGGAGCTATCTCGTCTGAGATAACACCAAAAATAGTAGATCCGTCGCGCGGAATATCGAACTCTACAACTATGAGATCCTCACGAACAATCTTAACCAGGTCTGCCTGCTTGAATGCGGTAGGCAGTTTTCCGGCGTTTTTAAAGGTGACGGTTATACGGTAGTCTGTCGAGTCACTCCCATACGAACGCACTCTGCTGATATCGATATCTTCCCACTCGAGCCTCGGAAGGTGTTTCACCATCTCAAGGTTAAAGAGTGCCTGATTTGCGGCCCATGGCTCCATTATTCGGGCAGGGGGATTCTGAGAGAAAAATTTAAAATCCCATCCGCCTATTTCGATATCACCAAGATCAGGATGTTTTGCCGGAGTCCAGTCAGAAAAACCCATCCCGTCATTGTAACGGTCATCCCATTCAAAACGGTCAAGTATATCTATTACCCCGTCATTGTTGAGATCTTCGGTTATTCTTCCTCCGTCCCAGAGCTCATCTCCGTACCATATTGCTCCATAGTACCAGTAGCCAAAGTCGGGGCCATGGCCAAAGAGGGGTCGTCCCCTGCCGTAGTCCCAGTAAACATCACCTGCACGGCCATAGCCTGTAATGCTGTCACCAACCCGGTCAAAATAGCGGTACCATTCCAGGTCTTCCGGATACATTCTCTCTTCAGAAGCCGATGTAGAGGGAGGCCTGAGGTGCATTGGCACCCGTGTATCCATCGAGTTCACCACATAGATATGGGGGTGGCTCAGCAGGAAGGTTACAACCGAACGGGTCTCTATCTCGCTGATGGGATAGTCTCCGGCTCCCCTTTGTGTCCATCCGCGACCGGTTGCCTCATGTTCCGGCATGGGTCGCCAGTTTTCAGGATAGTTACGGTGAAGATCCAGACCACCGATGCCATCTTCGTTAATACGCCCGTCGCCATCATTGTCTATTCCCTCCTGATGCATATTGTAGCGGCCCTGACCGGCAGGTACGCGAACCATATTACGCCCGGTAGGATCACGGGGATCTATTATCCAGCTACCGTTGATTGTATCTTTCCAGCGCATCCGGAGTATTTTCCCGTCACCATCTATATCATCGGGGGCATCCTCATCCAGCAACCCGTCGCCATCACTGTCATAGGGCCTTACTGTACTTCTGTTGCTCTGCGCCGTATGCATGTAGAGATTGTGGCCATCGGGATTGTTGATCGGACGCAGATAGAATGTGTTGTGGTCAACCACCCTTGTTATTTCGGGATCTTTTCCGTAGTTCTCAAGCAGATGCTGCATAAGCCAGAGAACTGTTTCAGTACTCGTCACCTCGCCACTGTGTCTGTTACCCTCGAAAAAGGCGGCCGGTTTATCGGTATGCCGGCCAATATTTTTGTTGGTAATGGTCATCTGTATTATGGGGCGTCCCTCATAGCTTTTCGCCACCTCGTAGAGATCGACCAGATCGGGATACTGCTCTGCATACCACTCCATCCAGTAGAGTGCAACACATGCGGTATGGTAAATATCAAATGTAAGCCTTTCGCCCGGCTCATACTCAACATGTGGATGCCTCACCTTCGGGAAAAAGCTTACCCCGTGGCGGTATCCCTGTACGGTATAGAACTGTGTTGTGCTGTCCTGTTCAGGGAACACAAACTCTGGTAGTGGCCTGTAGCCCTGAGCCATAACCGCCAGGGTGGTAAAAAAACAGGCTGCGATAGTAACAACAAACTTCATAATTCAGGTTTTTATTGAAAAAGATAAGATTAATTGCAGTTTGGTAAAGTAGTTGATTTATTCCAATTATGATACACCAGAAGGGATGTTCTGAAACAGAACGGCAGATGTTACCCTCTTTTTGCAAGCAGGTCGAGCTTCTCCATATCGATTACCTCTATCATCTTCCCCTCTGCATTTATTATTCCCTCTCTCTTAAAGTCAGAGAAGGTGCGGATAACATTGGCCGTACTCATGCTTATAAAGTCGGCAATCTCCTTGCGTGAGACAGGCAGGTCAAAAACCTTTGAGGAGTACACCTCCCTTGCAAAAAAGAGTATCACAAATGCCACTCTGCCAACAAGGTTTTTGTTGCGTATTTCGAGCGACTGTGTTATTATACCCTCATTAACCCGGGTAACCCTTGCCAGAAGGCCCATTGCCAGATTTGCATTACCGGAGAAAAGCTCTCTCATATAATCGAGCGACACATGGCATATTGTAGAATCTTCAAGTACCGATATGGAGTAGGTGTAACTGTTCCTGGTAAAGAATGAGACATTACTGATAAACTCAAAAGGGCGCGTAATGGTCACTATCTGTTCGGTGCCATCAGAAAGGGTACGAAACACTTTAACCAGCCCCTTTTTAAGATACTTGAAGTCTGTTATCTCTTCGCCCTCCCGGTGAATGATTTCGCCTTTCCTGTAATGGCTTTCACTCTTATTGGCGCAGAGCTCGTGAACCTCTTCGTCTGTAAGGTGAGGGAAGATCACCTCCCTGAACTCACAATTTTCGCAAATACATATACCTAACCCACCAGCCACTTTGAATGATTTTTGTCACAAAAATAACATAATAGTGACATATATCGCAATATGGAATGAATTAGTTTCCCATTCCGGCATCAGGATTATTGGCTTAGTATGCCGGAGAGCCGGCAAAAGCACCTCCATTTGTTATTTCCAAATTTTTCAGCCTACTTTGAGCTATATTAGCTGATAAAAAGGTCTCTGCCCCGAATATCAATGACGAGATAATGAAGACTCTGCAGAGATAGAGGTTGAAGTTTCATCAGGCGATGTACCGGGTATCAACAACAAAGAACTATAGACCGGTTTTACAGGGGTTAGTAAAAGTACAATGGGAGCACACCGAATCCTGAACCGAGACTGGCGGAGCCAGACGAGCTCGCGACCGCAGGGAGCTACCGAACACTTCTCTCCGCTTTCCGCTCTACGCTCTACGCTGCGAACTGCGCCAGCAGCGAGCCCATGCCCCATGCCCCATGCCTGCGAGCGACAGCGAGCAGAGGCGGCACCAGCCGCCTTTTTTTACCGAATACTGAACACTGAACACCGAAAATCCTATGTCAAAAGCAGATTATCACATTCATACCCTATTCAGCGACGGCAAGTCTGAGCCCGAAGAGTATATCAGGGCTGCCATAGAGAACAACCTTACGGAGATGGGGTTCAGCGATCATCTTACACCGTCCGGAGAGCAGCAGTCGTGGAGCATTATTCCTGACCGGCTACCCCTCTATTTTGATACAATTGAGCGACTTGCCCGGAAGTACAGAGATCAGATAACCCTGCTTGCCGGTATTGAGGTTGACTATCTGCCCGGCCATATTGATGAAACCATCAGCTATCTGGAAAAATATCCGTTCGACTATGTTATAGGCTCGGTACATTTTATGGGCAGCGACCCTGTCGATCTCGGCCGCAGCTTCTATGAGGGAAAAGATATTGCCAAACTCTTCACCGACTACTTCCGTCTTGTTGAGGAGGCAGCATCTACCGGCCTCTTCGACATAATGGCTCACCCCGATCTGGTAAGGGTTTTCGGGCACAAATATCCGGGCGATGCCACCCCCCTCTACAGGAAGCTCGCGGCTACATTAAAGAGGTACGATGTAGCCTTTGAGATCAACACCAACGGCATGAACAAGCCTCTGGCCGGATTCTACCCCGACCCGGGCTACCTGCCTCTCTTCGCCGAAGAGGGAGTATCCCTCTGCATAAATTCCGATGCACATACCCCTGAAAGGGTGGCACAACACTTTGATGAGGCCTACAAATTGGCGGCAGAAGCCGGCTTCCGTGAGGTGGCGCATTTCAGGGAAAGAGAGAGAAGGCCCCGCCCGATAGAAGAGCAGGCAACCGCTACTAAGCGATAAAGTGTGCTGCCACTATCTGAATGCCTATCGCTATAAGCAGTATTCCACCGGCCAGTTCCGCCCGGGGGCCTGCCTTCAACCCGGCAAACTTGCCAATCCTTATTGCCACCATGGCAGCCATAAAGGTAACAAAGGCGATGGCCATCCCGACCAGCCAGATATTAATCTGAAGAATGAAGGCGAAGCTGAGCCCTACCGCAAGGGCGTCCATGCTGGTGCTCACCGCAGCAGTAAGCAGACCTGCCGGGGTGGCAAGGTCACTTTTACGAGTCTTGCCGGGTGGTTTGGTAGCGTTATGAATCATCCGCACACCAAGCACCGTAAGAAGCCCCATAGCGATCCAGTGGTCAAAAGAGCTAAGCCAGAGGCTCACGGTAGCTCCCATATAATATCCTGCAACGGCAAATCCGCTCTGAAACAGAGCCAATATTACAGCAACCACCAGTGCAGATCTGAACTTAACACGATATTCAACCGCACCATAAGAGAGTGATACCGCAAAGGTGTCGAATGAGAGTGCTATCGCGATTCCAAACAGGGTCAAAAGTTCCATGGCCTGAAAATATCTGACAAGAAATGTGGCAAAATTATCCTTTTTATAACTCACCCCAAACCTCGCCTGCCAAATAGCTCCGGATCGGCATCAATTACCGCCATTTCACAGGGAAGCCCGGCAGGCTAAAGGGTATGATCCGGATGTATCAAAGGTAGCGGCATCCGAAAAACGGAGCCGGGGCGGTCTGGTTTACCGCAGAACTATTTACTATTTTAGCAACATTTCAACCGCAGGTAATATGAGAGTAGTTATTCAGAGAGTATCAAAGTCAGGAGTGTCTGTAGGGGGTGAGTTGCTTGCATCGACAGGCAGGGGCCTTCTTGTTCTGGCAGGTTTTACTGCAGATGACACCACAGAAGATCTTGACTGGGTGGCAGGGAAGATCATAAGGCTGCGCCTTTTCGACGATGATAACGGAGTAATGAATCTTCCGGTTACAGAGGTAGAGGGCTCAATACTTGTTGTGAGCCAGTTCACCCTGCATGCCCGTACCAAAAAGGGTAACCGCCCCTCATATATTGAGGCGGCACCTGCTGAAGTATCGGAATCTCTCTACAACCAATTTGTTGAAATAACAGAGAGACTGCTGCCCGGCAGGGTCGGAACCGGTCAGTTTGGGGCCAAAATGGATGTATCACTTGTCAACGATGGTCCTGTCACCATAATAATAGACAGCAAAAGAAGGGAATGAACAACAGATCTTTGAAGAGGCCTGTCCTCATAATAGCGGCCCTCTCTTCCTTTATGGCGCCATTTATGGGGTCGGCGGTCAACCTTGCGCTGCCTGAGATTGGAGAGGAGTTCGGTGCAGATGCCATCGGCCTCAACTGGATAGTGAGCAGCTATATTCTCGCATCGGCAATACTGCTTCTCCCCGCGGGCCGGATGGCTGACAGGGTAGGCAGGAAGGCTGTCTTTACCGCGGGCATATTGATATTTACCCTTTCGACCGTTGCCATACTGTTCTCAAACTCTCTCTCCTACCTTCTATTTATGAGGGTAGTACAGGGTGCAGGTAGTGCACTGCTATTCAGTACTTCGCTTGCCATAGTAACGGCTGTATTCCCCCCGGGAGAGAGAGGGGCGGCTATGGGAATTAATGTCACAGCGGTCTACGCGGGTCTCTCAGCAGGACCCTTCATAGGAGGGTACCTGACAGCCGCCTTTGGCTGGCGAAGCCTCTTTCTGTTTCTTATACCCTTTGGCGTGTTATGCATGCTGTTAATTGCCGGCTATCTGAAGAGAGAGGAGTGGTCTGGCGGAGAAAAGGGCAGGTTTGACTGGCCGGGTTCGATGCTTTACGGGGTATCGCTCTTCCTTCTTATGTATGGTTTTTCACGGCTTCAGGAAACCACGGGTCTTATAATGACAGGCTCGGGAGTGGTAATCTTCCTGCTTTTCCTCCTTTATGAAAAGGGTATAAGCAATCCTGTGCTCAACATCTCAGTGATAACCGGCAACCGGGTGTTTGCCTACTCCTGTCTCGCCGCATTCATTCACTACTCTGCAACCAGTGCAACCGGTTTTTTTATAAGCCTCTATCTTCGTTACATAAAAGAGACCGGCCCTGAAAAGGCTGGCCTCATCCTTATGGCCATGCCGGTGGCAATGATGATATTATCGCCCTTCTCAGGTCGACTTTCCGACAGACACGACCCCGGCATTATCGCATCATGGGGAATGGCCATCACCGCAGCCGGTATAATCGCCATGCTATTCCTTACCGAAGACACAACTGTTTCGGTTGTTACAGCCATACTGCTTGTTATGGGTACTGGTTTCGCCTTTTTCTCTTCGCCCAACACAAACGCCATAATGAGCTCTGCAGAGAGTCGCCATCTGGGGCTTGCATCGGCTGTAACGGGAACAGCACGCATGACAGGCCAGATGGTTAGTATGGGCATATCGATGCTGCTTTTCGCCCTTATTATAGGCAGAGAGGCTATAACCCCCGATAATCATGCTGATCTGATGGGTGCAATGAGAGTAGGCTTTTCAATCTTTGCCCTCTTATGTATAGGAGGCCTCTTCGCCTCACGGGCACGCAACAGGGGGCACCGGCACCGGAAAGCCCGGTAGCATAAAAGTCCGGGCAAGCCGAAAAGACATAATATTCCTTAAAAAAGGGGCATACCCACACCTCCGTCACAAAAGACAACCCTCTGTTTAAAAAGGTGACCAACTATTGCAAAACCAAAATAGCTGTATATTGGAGATCTGAAACAGGCCTCTTCATATATAATTAAAGTACTGACAGACAATGAGCAAGCTATACGAAAAAATGATAAAGAGTCGCCCCTCTTTTTCCCCGATGCAGAGAGAGCTTCGCTCTTTAACAGCTGAAGTGACCAGGCAGCACCCCGGCGGTGACAACTTAAAGCAGTTATTCCGCTCTCTCGACATAACATCGCTGAGTTCGCTCGACACAGAATCATCGATATACTCTCTCTGCACAAAGGTCAGGGTGGTGCCCAAAAGATTCCCCGGAACCCCTGCCGCCGCAGCGGTATGTGTCTATCCTGCATTCACCCGGCAGGTAAGCTCACTGCTGAGCGAAAGCGGGGTCAGAACAGCCGTAGTGGCAGGTTCATTCCCCTCTGCCCAGACATTCAGGGAGATACTGACTGCTGAAGTCTCTATGGCAGCAGGCCACGGAGCCGATGAGATAGATGTTGTGATGCCTCCCGGCCTAATAAAGGAGAGGTACTACGATGAGGCCGCAAACATAGTTAAGGATATCAGGAAAGCGGCCGGCAACAGGGTGTTGAAAGTTATTATAGAGTCGGGGGTTCTGGCAGATCCTGCCGCTGTTTACAGTGCTGCCGTAATAGCCATGGAGGCGGGTGCCGATTTTGTAAAGAGTTCAACAGGTAAGGAGCCTGTGTCCGCTACCCCGGAGGCGGCATGGGTTATCTGTTCCGCCATAAAGAGATATCACGAAGAGACCGGCATAAAGGTGGGCTTCAAGGCTGCCGGAGGGATAAGCGATCCGGGAACAGCACTGCTTTACAGAAGCATAACAGCATCTATTCTGGGAGACCATTGGCTAGGCCCCGACCTGTTCAGGATAGGTGCAAGCAGGCTGGCAAATGCCATTCTCTCATCTGATAGCGAAGAGAGTCTCAATTACTTTTGATATTTTTGCCCCTCAGCATAGCCACACAGTATGTTCGAGGGTATCCCTATTTATGACGATCCGCTAAGGGGTGACTGGATTCTTTATGTCCATGTCATTTCACTCATACTATTCCTTCCCCTTATTACAGGAGGAACCGGAGTCTCCCGGTTAATAAAAGGTCTTGCGATTCGAAAACCCTACAGCGGTAGCACAGCATCTCCAACTCCTGTAAGAATATGGCTTATTCCTCCTCTTACAGGCTCGGTGTTGCAGATTGGACTTCTTCTGATGCATATTGAAATGCTTGCAGAAGATAGTAATACGCCGGACGGAGCACTCTTTTCGTTATGGTACAGCATAGCGGGCACCCTTGCACTTCTGGTAACAGGCCGCCTGATACTGTGCGAGATTTTGGGCAGGGCAACCGCATCGGGTAAGCTATTCCGCGACTACCTGCTAAACATAGTCGTACTGTATCAGATAGCAGGAGTTGCCATTATACCGCTGAACATAGCGGTAACATATATGCAGGGGGTTGACAAGACCGTATTTATTGTGCTCGGGGGGGCAATCGCTATACTGCTCTACATCTTCAGATTAATTAAGCTGGCTGCAACTTTTAACCATAGAAATATTTCGATTATCTACTACATTTTGTACATTTGTGCGCTGGAATTGTTGCCCATAACGCTTCTTCTGCGCATCGAATGGCCGTTCCGGTAAAGGCCCGTTGGCAGGGTATCTGGAAGTCAAACCAAAAAATGAAGCTTTGAAAATCAAAAAGGTACTTATATCGCAACCCGAGCCCAGCAATCCAAAGTCACCTTATTATGAGCTGGCAAAGAAATATAACCTCAAGATAGACTTTAAGCCTTTTATTAAGGTGGAGGGTGTATCGTCGAAAGATTTCCGCCAGCAGAAGATAGACCTCACCAGTTTCAGTGCTGTTATCTTCACCTGTAAAGCTGCCGTTGATCACTACTTCAGAATCTGTGATGAGCTCCGAATTACTGTACCGGACTCAATGAAGTACTTCTGTATTACTGAAAATGTAGGCTTCTACCTTCAGAAGTATATTGTCTACAGAAAGCGGAAAGTTTTTCATGGAAAATCTATCTTCCAGGATCTTATACAGACTGTGCTGAAACATCGAGATGAGAAGTTCTTTGTACCACTCTCTGATCCGCATAATGCGGAGATACCGGAGCTGCTTAAAAAGAACAGGCTCAAATTCAAGGTCGGTATCATGTACCGCACCATCAGTAACGACTTCTCCAATCATAACAGTTTCGATTATGATTTGCTGGTATTCTACAGCCCATCGGGCATTAAATCTCTTAGAGCGAATTTTCCCGATTTTGTTCAGGGCGATGTTAAGATAGGGGCCTTTGGTCCTACAACCACCCAGGCTGTTATTGACGAAGGGCTTCGCCTGGATATTGAGGCGCCCGGCCCTGAGGCACCGTCCATGACCATGGCTCTGGACAACTACCTGAAAGAGTATTCCAAAAACTCAAAATAGTCTGCCTGCCGGACAGACTCACCATAATGGTTGTGACATTTTTATGCAGCCATTGAATTTTTCGCCTTATGCCAGCAGAGAGGCACTCCTTTAAAAAGGAAGAGAGATTGCGAAGCCGCAAAGACATTGAAACCCTCTTCTCGCGAGGCGAGGTCGCTTACTCCTATCCCCTCCGGTTAATATACCTTGTAAAAGAGCCGGGCGACAATCCGCCTGCAAAAATGGGAGTTGCAGTCAGCAGAAGAAACTTCAAAAAGGCCACCGACAGGAACCTCATCAAGCGGCGTATAAGGGAGGCATACAGGCAGAACAAAGAGATTCTCGTTCAGCCGCTGCGCGAAAGGGGTGTCTCAGCCATACTGATGATTCAGTACACCGCTAAAAAGATATTGCCATATTGCGATATCGAGGTGGCCGTCAAAGAGCTTCTGCAAAAAACAGGCAGGGCTCCTGAGAGTCGCCCGGAATTAAAGATTACATAAAACCGGGCACTGACAATCAGTTCATGCCACTAAATTGCTATTTTCGCAACAGCCGGTAATTAAGATCTCAATATTATGCAAAGGTATTCCCGTCACACAATAGCTCTCGTCATATTAGCAGCATTGCTGACCATAGCGGTCTCTCTTCCCAGGTCAGACAGCAGAGATTTCAGGATAGCAAGGAACCTGGACATTTTCATCTCACTTATCCGTGAACTTAACACCTTCTATGTAGATGAGTTCGATCCAGACAAGCTTATAACAAGTGTTATAAGAAGCACGCTCAACACACTCGACCCCTACACGGTCTACTATCCTGAAGAGGATAGCGATGATATAGCCTTTATGACCACCGGCCAGTACGGGGGTATCGGGGCAATGATAAGGGAAGATGGCGATTTAGCGGTTGTAACCAGGGTTTATAAAGATTTCCCGGCTCATAAGGCAGGTGTCAGGGCAGGTGACAGGCTCAAAAAGATAGATGACAAATCGCTCAAAAATTATGGTGCATCTGCCATAAGCGATCTGCTCAAGGGCGAACCCGGCTCTGAAATAGAGATTACCGTAGAGAGGCTTGGCAGAGACACCCTGTTTCAGATAAGGCGTGAGAGGGTCGCCCTTAAGGCGGTGCCCTATTATGGAATGCTCGACGATGGGGTGACAGGATATATAAGATTTACAAACTTTACCCGCAACTGTGCCGGCGATGTGCGCGGCGCGGTTAAGTCACTCATTGAAAATGATAATGCAGAGCAGATAATACTCGATGTAAGAGGCAATCCGGGTGGCCTGCTTAACGAGGCCACCGAAATAGTCAATATATTCGTAGATCCGGGAAATGAAGTGGTATCTACAAGAGGGCGGAATGAGCAGTTCGATGCTGTTCACAAGACAAAGAATAAGGCTCTCGATACCGACATACCACTTGCCGTGCTGATAAGCAGCGGATCGGCATCTGCAGCAGAGATAGTGGCAGGAGCCATTCAGGATCTTGACAGGGGGGTAGTAATAGGTCAGCGCAGTTTCGGCAAGGGGCTGGTGCAGATAACCCGACCGTTAAGCTATAATGCCCAACTTAAGGTTACAACCGCTAAGTACTATATACCCAGTGGCAGATGCATACAGGCGCTCGACTATTCCGACAGACGGGAAGATGGCAGTGTAGGTAATATACCTGACTCTCTTATCTCGGAATTTACCACCAGAAATGGCAGAATAGTAAAAGATGGCGGTGGTATAATGCCAGATATAGAGATAGAGCCACCACTAATCGGAAGGCTGGCTACCAAACTCTATGTTCAGCAGTACCTTTTCAATTTTGCCACCAGATTTTACCACGATAACCCCGATATTGAGAGTATCGCACAGCTTACCGCCAGAGAGGATATTTTTGAAGAGCTCATAGCATATCTTGCAGAAAATGAGTTTTCTTATACAACATCAACTGAAGCGGCACTGGATAACCTTATAGATGCGGCCCGTCAGGAGAGCTACTATGATATGCACCATGAAACCTTTAGCCGGTTAAGGGAGACTCTCTCCTCAGATAAGGCGACCGATATGGAGCTTGCCAGGGAAGATATTATAAGGCTGCTGTTGAGTGACCTTGCAGGCAGATACCTCTATGAAGAGGGTGAAATAAGGATGATGATATCTGATGATGCCGTTATAGAAGAGGCGCGCACTGCTCTCAGCGACAGGGAGCGGTACACCACCATACTTTCTCCGGCAACGGGAAGCACAAGCATTCAATAGGGCTATTCCCGGCATGGGAAAGCGGTATTACTAATTACCGGCCGGCCTGTGCGCTATGTCATTGTTGCGAAAAACCGGGCAGGGGTCACTGTAATAAGCAAGAGAGGTTTTGTGATGGTGGGCAGAGAAGGTCAACCCTATCGCCATCTGTGTGTGTCATCTTCGTAAATCTCTCTCTTCCATATCGGCAACCGCTCTTTCAGCAGTTCCAGTGTCTGCCGGCATGCTCTGGTGGTCTGATCGCGGTGACCGCCGGTAACAACAATCAGAAGAGCCATCTCGCCCGCCTTCACGACACCTGTGGAGTGCACAACCCTTACGCTTTTAACATCGGGGAAAGCCCGCATAACTATCTCAACAACCTCGTTGCACTCTTTTCCGGCCATCTCCTCATAGGCTGAGTACTCAATAGCCTTCACCTTCCCTCTCTCGTCTTCATCGGCCCTCACCTGACCAGCAAAAACAGAGACGCCACCCCTGTCATCAAAGGCTGCGTCAGTGGCCATAATATCAGCAACAAGCCGGTAGGGTAGAGGTCCGTCGTAAAGTAGTTCTTCTCTGCTCATATCAGCTACCTTTTATCATTTTACAATCACAATGTAAGTTCCGGGCCCTGTCCAGCGGAAATTGTTTCAGTCGCTACCCTCCGGCAAAAGGTGGTAGGAAGGCCACCTCATCGCCCTCTTTTAGCTGAAGCGTCTCACTGACCATCTCTCTGTTTACAGATATCCTGTAACTCAGCTTCTCCAGACCCGGCAGCGACTCAGCAACCCTCTTTCTGAGTGCCTCAGTATCGGCAACTCCTTCATAATAAAGCTCTTTTGCCCCAACCTTCTCAGCAATTATGCCAAAAAAGAGAACCCTTATCCTATCTCTACTCTCACCCATATAACAGATATTTAATCATTTCAGTAATTATAATTTAACAGAGCGATTATCAATGCACCTCAAGCCAGTTTTTGCCTGTGCCTGTTTCTACTACCATATCTACCTTAAGCTTTACTGCACCCTCCATCTCATCTCTTATCAGGGCCTCTGCCGCCCGGGCCTTGTCAGGCTCTACCTCGAACATCAGCTCATCATGAACCTGCAGTATCATATACGCCCCGGGCATCTCCCCGGCAAGCCGCTCATATATATTTATCATGGCAATTTTTATTATATCTGCCGCCGACCCCTGAATAGGTGCATTAATAGCGTTCCTTTCGGCATTACCCCTTACAACCTGATTACGCGAGTTAATATCTGGCAGGTAACGCCTCCGCCCGAAAATGGTGGTTACAAATCCCTTTTGACGAGCCTTTGCAATCGCCTCATCCATATATCTTTTCACATCGGGATATGATGCAAAGTATCCGTCAATAAGCTCTTTGGCCTCACTCCTGCTTATTGAGAGACGCTCAGATAGCCCAAACGCGGAGATGCCGTAGATGATGCCAAAATTTGCTGTTTTTGCACGGCTACGCATTTCGCGGGTAACTTCACTCTCACTAACACCGAATATCTTGGCTGCGGTAGCGGCATGTATGTCGCTGCCCGCCCTGAAGTCAGATATCATATTGGCATCACCACTAAGGTGGGCCATAAGCCTCAACTCAATCTGAGAGTAGTCGGCAGAGACGAGCAGCCTGCCCTCTTCCGGCACAAAGGCACGCCGTAGCTCCCTGCCCCTCTCGTCGCGAACAGGAATATTCTGAAGATTGGGGTTGTTGCTGCTGAGACGCCCCGTAGAGGCAACTGCCTGATTAAAGCTGGCATGTATTCTTCCTGTTACAGGTGAAATCAACTTTGGAAGGGTCTCAACATATGAGGAGAGCAGCTTTGTCAGCCCCCTGAATTCCAGCACCTTTTCAATTATAGGGTGTCTCTTCACCAGCCTCTGCAGAGTCTCTTCACTGGTGCTGTACTGGCCACTCCGGGTCTTTCTGGCCTTGCTCTCAAGCTTGAGCTCTCCGAAAAGAACATCACCGAGCTGTCTGGGCGATGCAATATTGAACTCTCTGCCTGCAAGCTTCCATATCTCATCCCGCTGCAGGGCGATCTCCTCTCTAAGTTGCTCCGCGTAATCAGAGAGACCATCCTTGTTAAGACGGATGCCCTTGCGTTCCATAGAAGAGAGAACTTTTACAAGAGGCATCTCAATCTTTTCAGCCAACTGCTTCATGCCACGCTCTTCGAGCATGGGTGAGAAGAGCCGGTAAAGCTGCCAGGTAATATCTGCATCTTCAACGGCATACTCTTTCAACTCTTCCGGGGGAACCGTCCGCATGCTTCTCTGATTTGCACCGCGCGATCCGATGAGAGCATCGATTGGTACCATGCTGTAGCTGAGAAACACCTCAGAGAGGAAGTCAAGTTTATGTCTGTTGTCGGGTTCGAGCAGGTAGTGTGCTATCATAGTGTCGAAGAGCGGGCCGCCAACATCAATGCCGTAATTGCCCAGAACCTGTATGTCAAACTTAAGGTTATGGCCAACCTTAATCTGCTTCTCCGATCGCAGCGGCTCTCTCAGCATCTCCAGTAACCGTTCTGTCTCTCTGCGATCATCAGGGAACCTCACCATATAGCCTTTGCCCTTCTCCCATGAGAAGGCGATAGCAACAATCTCCGACTCAAGGGGGTTAATTGAGGTTGTCTCGGTATCGAAGCAGAAGGCATCATGATCGGTCAGTTTTGAGACCAGTTCAATTATAGCCTCATCGCTATCACAGCTTATATACTCATGCGGCGTGTCGGCTATGGTACTGTAGCTGCTCTGCTCTGAGATAGCCGCTGAAGTCTCGCCAAAGAGCGATCCCTGCATATTTGCACTGCTCTCTTCCCGGCTTTTCTTTGCAGGCCTGTCTTCCCTTGCTTTTTCTGCATCTCTGGCTGCGGGAAGAGAAGAGAAGATTCGTGAGGCTGTGGTACGAAACTCAAGCTCCTCAAACAGCCGTTTAAGAATTTCGGTATCAGGAAGACCATAGAGAAGGTGCTCCTCATTAAACTCGACCGGCACATCCTGTTCGATAGTTGCCAGTCGCTTTGAGATCTCAATCTGCTCACGGTTATCTTCGATTATGCCTTTGATTCTGCCGGTCAGCTTATGGCTGTTTTGGAGCAGATTCTCCACAGAGCCCCATTCGGCTATAAGCTTCTTAGCCGTTTTCGGTCCAACACCCGGAGCACCGGGAATATTATCAGAACTATCGCCCATAAGGGCAAGCAGATCGATAACCTGTTCGGGGCGCTCAACCGAGAACTCTCTTACTACCTCCTCTACTCCCCACACTCTGGCCCCTTCGCCACTGCGTGCGGGCTTATACATCATAACCTCTTCCGTAACAAGCTGAGCAAAGTCCTTATCTGATGTCATCATGTAGGTAGCATACCCCTTACCGCCTGCCTTTTTGGCAAGGGTTCCTATTACATCGTCTGCCTCAAAACCGGGCACCTCCATATAGGGTATTCCGAACCCCTCCAGCAATCTCTTTATCCACGGTACCGACCGCTTGATATCTTCCGGTGTGGCATCGCGGTTGGCCTTATAGGCCGGAAACATCTCATGCCGAAAGGTTGGGGTGGGCGGATCGAACACCACGGCTATATGTGTCGGCTTCTGATTCTGCAGTATCTCTTCGAGGGTAAGCAGGAAACCGAAAACGGCAGAGGTGTTCTCGCCCCTGGAGTTGATACGCGGATTACTGATAAAGGCGTAGTAAGAGCGGAAAATCAATGCGTAGGCATCAAGAAGAAAAAGTCTCTTTTCACTCACGGAATCTCTCTTTTATTAGCGGTTATCGTCAGCAAACCATTCGGCGAATGAGGTTGCTGTCTCATAGAGCCTGAGACTGTGCAACTCAACCCCCCGGGGCAGCCTGCTGCCTATTTTTTTTGCAAAATCCTGAACCAGGTTCTCGCAGGTTGGCTGGTAGTCGGTAACCACCGTATTGCCAAAAAGCTTCTCAAACTGCTCTATCTTTCCGGCCTTCTCAAACCTGCTAACCACAACCGAATGGTCGAAGCGGTCAACTATCTCCCCGCAAACAATCTTCTTGAGTTCCGAAAAATCTATCACCATCCCCAGCTTGGGGTCTGAGCTGTCTGACACAGGCTCGCCTGCAACAGTTACAAAGAGCCTGTAGGAGTGGCCATGAACATTGCGGCATGGTCCGTCATAGTTGTGCAGAACATGCGACATTTCGAAGGCAAACTCCTTGGTTACTCTTATTAGTGCCATCCTATCCTCTATTTTACTGTCGGTGCAAAGTTAACCATTCGCTCTCTCTTTTCTTCTGCAAGATGGGAAAGAGCACACAATCTTTTTCCGAAGAGATGTTACCACAGCAGCCGGTATGCCAAAAGGGAGAGGGGGCTGATACAGATAAAAGCCCCCTCCGGTAAAACTATTTGTACTGTCAATAGCTCATACAGGCTTGCCTCTCAGCTTGCCAGAGAGCATGCAGCTGTTATTCGCCAAAGACATAGAGGTAGTCTGTACCCCTCACTATAAGCCTGTCTCTAAGCAGAACAGGCGTGGCGACAATATTATCTTCAAACTTGGTCTGATGAACTATTTCGGCACTTTCGCGAGAAACCTCTACCACGAAGAACGAACCCTGATCACACACCATATAGAGCTTGTTGCCTGCCATGGTCGGAGAGGCGTAAAAGGTCCCTACAGCACCCTCCAGACGGGTTTGCCAGAGCTCTTCACCGCTCTCCATATCGATGCCCCATAGGTTGCCGTTAAAGGCAAGTATATAGGCCACCCCCATGGTTATTACGGGAGTTGCAACATCAGAACCTACTCTCGATATCTGCCAGATAAAGTCCTCTTCATCCATATTGCCGGTGAGGCCGGTTCTCACAGCTGCCGTAAACATACCTCTTCCGTAGGGAACAAGAACGGCCCCATCATAGTAGACGGCAGAGGCTATTGTACGCCAGGCAGCCCTCTGTGACGGATTGAACCCACCATACTCCCAGATCATTTCACCGGTGGCGGCATCATGACCGGTCAGATGATCTGCGCCCCAAACAACAATGGTTTTGCGACCATTCTCATCAATTACGATGGGTGTGGTGTAGCTCTGGGGGGTCTCCCTGCCGCTGGTATAGTTTCTCTCAACCTTCCAGGCCACATCACCGGTAGCCTGATTGAGTGCCAGCAGATAGGAGTCGCCCTCGTGCATAACTGCGATAAGTACATTATCCTTCACCAGCACCGGGCTGGTGCCAATGTCAAAGAAGTAATAAATCTCTCCGTACTCCTCTATCAGATTTTTGCTCCAGAGAACATTGCCATCAAAATCGAGGGCGGCAACGGTACTAGAGTGGAAAAAGACAAAAATTCTCTCTCCATCGGTCACCGGAGAGGGGTTGCTGGGTGTACCCCTTGGCTGTCGGCCACCCCTTCTCATGGGGCCAATTGTAGTCTGCCATATCAGGTCTCCATCCCAGTCGTAGCATAGAACACCATCCTCACCATCACTGCCCTCACCCACAACAGAAGTCAATATTATGTGGTCGCCCCATACCGCCGGGGTTGAGGCACCCCTTCCGGGAAGAGCCACCGTCCAAAGGGCATCATCAGTGGCAGAGAAGTTGACCGGATAGTTGCCGGGAGTTGCTATCCCATTGGCATCGGGCCCTCTCCATTGCGGCCAGTTCTCCCTCTCCTGAGCGCAGGAGAACAGAGTAATAAGAGCAAGCAGGCTCAATAAACTTTTTGCGATTCTTTTCATCTTATCAGTAGTTTTCGGTTCAACAACAGGTTAATTCCGCATAGATAGAGACCTTGACAAACCTCTCGCAACAGGAGAACTCTGTCAGCCAACCGCCAATATATGAAATATAAAGGAATATCGCCAGAGCAGATGATTACTGTTACCCAAAATAGTACAACCGGGTAACCGGTCATAAGTGATATAGCTGATGCTGCCCATGGCGATTGTACTGCTACTGGTTGCTGCTGGTACCGGGCTGCCGCTGATGATGATACTGCCGGTGCTGCTGCCATTGATTCGTGCTGTTGCCGGGCTGGCTCTGATGCCCTGATGCTGCTTAGTGCTTGTGATTCCATTGGTTCTGCTTACTGTTTATGGCTCCATTGGCTGGTGCTGCTGCCATTGATTCGTGCTGGTACCGGGCGCTGCTGATGCTGATACTGCTGGTGCTGCCGCCGCCGCTTCCGGACAGACCCGATTACCACAACAGGTATTCAGGGGTTAACCAATGCCGCCGAACAGAGAGAGAGGGTGATATGTGCAGGTTAGGCTTTCACTGTTTCCAAAATAGAGTAACTTTGTGCGCCGTACATAAAGAGGGTAGATAATGAGAGAATATCCGGGAGGAGTAACATTAAAATCTCTTTTAGAGAAGAGTATTGAGGAGCACGGTGATTCGGCCGCCTTCGGGTTTGCCGGGGAAAAGCCCATGAGTTACAGTGATGCCGGAAGGAGTATTGAATCGCTTATTGCCATGATGCAGAGTACCGGCACAAGTCAGGGTGACCGGGTAGCAATTCTGAGCAGCAATATGCCAAACTGGCCCGTCGCCTACTTCGCCATAGTGAGCATGGGAGCGGTTGTCGTACCTATTTTACCCGATTTTTCAGCCTCAGAGGTGAAGAATATTATTGAGCACTCCGGAGCCAGGCTTGTTTTTGTTTCCCATGCCCTTTCACATAAGTGTAAGGGTCTTCCCGAAGGCATAACCATAGTGCCCCTTGATGACTTGCCGGAAGTGACCCCACCGGCTCATGGTCGCGGTGAGAGGCCCACGGAGGCCATCACTGTCGGCGAGAACGATCTGGCAGCGATAATATACACCTCAGGTACAACAGGGAAATCGAAAGGTGTTATGCTCACACACAGGAACATCTGCTTTACAGCTTACGGAGGATCTCTTATTCAGCCCCTTACTAACGAAGATCGTTTTCTTTCGGTGCTGCCCCTGAGTCACACCTACGAGAATACCCTTGGACTGATACTGGCTGTCATGCACGCCTCATCGATCTGGTATCTGCGTAAGCCACCGACCGCTCCGGTACTTCTCCCCGCACTAAGCGAGGTAAAGCCAACTGTGATGCTTACAGTACCGCTTATTATTGAGAAGATATACTTCAACAAAATATTGCCCACAATGAACAGCAAGGCGATAACCCGCCTGCTGTTTACCTTTCCCCCGGCACGCAAATTACTGAGCAGGGTTGCAGGCCGCAAGCTGCTCCGCACATTTGGCGGAGAGCTCAAATTCTTTGGTATCGGCGGAGCCAAGGTTAACAGGATTGTTGAGAGGTTCCTTATCGAGTCACGGTTCCCTTACGCTATCGGCTACGGCCTTACCGAAACATCACCCCTTCTTGCCGGATTCGGCCCATTCCGCGGGAAATGGGAATCTACCGGCCCTGCCATGAACGGGGTTACCCTTAAGATCAACGACCCCGATCCAACAACCGGCCGGGGCGAGATATGGGCTAAAGGCGCTAATGTGATGAAGGGCTACTACAAACAGTCCGATCTTACCGCAGAGGTGATTACAGAAGATGGGTGGTTTAAGACCGGCGACCTTGGCGCCATTGACGAGAGTGGCTATCTTTTCATCAAAGGCCGCTCAAAGAATATGATACTGACATCGACCGGTGAAAACATCTATCCCGAAGAGATCGAGTCGGTAATCAACACCTTTAGCCATGTAGTTGATTCGCTGGTAGTTGAGAAGAGTGGGCGCCTGGTTGCGATGGTCCATCTCAACCTCGATGAGATAGAGTCCATGTATCGCGACATGAAAGAGAATATGTCACAAAGGCTCGACGATTTAATCAACGAAACCCTTAACGAGTTGCAGGAGTATGTAAATCAGCAGGTGGGAAAGGGAAGGCAACTGTCAGCCGTTGAGCTTCATCGCGAGCCGTTCCAAAAGACACCCACAATGAAGATAAAGAGGTTTCTTTATCATTGAATCTGCCTGGCAACATAAGTGTCACCCTCCTGCAAGGCGGGTCATAGTGCCAGGCGCCTGCAGAGGTCTTTGAGCGGAGTATTTATCAGAAGGTTAAACCGACCCGGAGGCAGAGTCCCCTTTGTGGTTCAAAAGGTTAAACCGACACGAGGGCAAGTTACCCATTGTGGTTCAAAAGGTTGTAAGCCGACACAGATGCAGACTCCCCTAACTGGCTCAAAAGGTTAAACCGGCAAAGAGGCAGGCTAATCTTAGTGGCAGGGCAGCCCGGGTCTCATCGCCCTGACAGGTAACAGGGTCCGGGACTAAAAGCCTGCCTGTGGTGATTTTTTCTCTTACAGCATTGGGCATCGAAAACAACACTCTAATTTCATACCTTTGCAGAAAAGGCGACCCCAATGCAATCGATTCTCGTAATAGAAGATGAAGAGCGTATAGCATCTCTTATAAGGCGTGTGTTGGAAGAGAATGGATTCATGGTTACGGTGGCAGAGAGCGGAATCAGAGGGAGAGAGTACATACTGTCGAACCATTTCGATCTGGTTGTCTCAGATATTATTCTTCCCGGCATTAACGGTGTCGAACTATGCAGGGAGATCAAGAAGATCAAGCCCCATCTGCCGGTAATAATGCTGACAGCTCTTGGCACTACCGACGACAAAGTGGAGGGTCTCGATGCGGGCTCCGATGACTATCTGGTAAAACCTTTTGAGATAAAGGAGTTTATTGCCAGAATAAATAGCCTGCTGAGACGATACCAGTTGCTAACTGCCACAGACCACACCCGGATATCGACCCTCACATACGACTCTGTCGAGATAAATCTTGATATCAAAACGGTAAGGCGCGAAGGTAAAGAGATAAAGCTGACACCCAAAGAGTTCAACCTGCTTGAGTATCTGATGAGGAATCCTGAGAGGGTGCTTTCGAGGGCTGAAATAGCAGCCAATGTTTGGGACACACATTTCGACACAGGCACCAACTTCATTGATGTGTATATCAACTACCTGCGAAACAAGATAGATAAGAATTTCGAAACGAAACTTATTCATACCCGAACCGGAATGGGGTTTATCCTTAACAGAGATGAAAATTAGAGTACGACTTACCATCCTCTTTGCTCTCACCACAACAGCCATTCTGCTTGTTTTCGCCCTGCTAGTCTACCTCTCATCATCCAGAATACGGGAAGAGAAGTTTTACCGGATGCTAACCGAAGAGGCGATAATAAAAGCCACTCTTGTACTTGACACTGAGATCGGGCCTGAAGCACTACAGGACATATATCGCAGGAATATGGAGTTTATGAGAGAGGTTGAGGTGGCCCTCTATGATCGCGACTTCAATCTCCTTTATCACGATGCCATCGATATTGATCATGTTCAGGAGACCCCGGAGATGATCGAAGAGATTATCAAAAGGGGTGAAATAAGGTTTTATCAAAACTCATGGCAGGTTATTGGTGTCAGGTTTAAACATGGCGACACTTTTTACGCAGTAACGGCAGCCGCTTACGATGAGTCCGGATACAGGCAGATGAGAAGCCTGCTGAAGACAATTTTCATTGCACTTGCCGGGGGCCTGCTGCTCTCTGTTGCCGCAGGCTCTCTCTTTACCAAAAAGGCATTTGAGCCGATAAAGGAGATTACCAACCGTATTGAAGAGATAACGGTAACCAATCTCGACCTGCGCCTCAGAACGGGCAGCAGCTATGACGAGCTGCATGAGCTGTCATCGACCATCAACGAGGTTCTCAACAGGCTTGAGAACTCATTCGAATCCCAGAAAAGCTTTATACACAACATAAGCCATGAGATAAGAACCCCGCTGTCGGCATTGACAACTGAGCTAGAGCTCTCTTTGACAAGAGAGCGAACTTCGCAGGAGTACCGGCAGGTTATTGAGAGGGCCCTCTCAGATGCAAAACGGATGAACCGGCTCTCTAACAGCCTGCTCGATCTGGCAAAGGCAAGTTACGACCCTTCGAAGATCAACTACAGACCGATTCGTATTGATGAACTGTTGCTCGATTCGCGAAAACATCTGCAGGGCAGCAATAGCGACTATGCCATAGATATTGATTTTGAGGGGAGGTCGGAAACTGACGCGGAGATCACTGTAAATGGCAATGAATACCTCATTAAAACTGCCTTTATTAACCTCTTCGACAACGGGTGCAAATTCTCAGATGATAAGACATGCAGGCTTAAGATATCGTTCACCAACAGGAATATAGTTCTTGCATTCACCGACAACGGCATAGGTATACCCGAAGAGGAGATACCCCATATTTTCACCCCCTTCTTCAGAGGAAATAACAGCGGTGGCATTGAGGGTGACGGTATAGGGTTATCTCTTACAAAAAAAATTATTGAACTTCACGGAGGAACCATAAATGTGCTCTCTGAACCAGACAGAGGAACCCGCTTAGTTGTAACCCTTCCCCATCTTTAAGTCGCCGAGAGGCAGCAGCACAAATCAAAGTGAAATAAGACCCGGCCTGTTGTAACCCTTCCCTATCTTCTACCCATACCGCCCCCCAACAGGTGGGCACATTTAAAGGGAGGGCAGAACTGAACCATTCAGAGGATTGCAGGAGATTAACAACGAAGCTCCGTAATTCTAATGAAATTCTAATAATAATCTATTGGTTCTATAATGGGTGACAAACTCTTTGCTCACTATTTTTGCACCCGCCTTTTCAGGCACTGAAGATGCAGGAGGACAATCACTGGAGGAGATGATATGGAGACACATGAGATGATTGAGAAGGTTGCCGGTTTCGAAGATATACAGGATGTAGTGGCCATGGTGCCTGCCATGCGAAAACTCCCTGTGGTAGAGGTTGGTGAAATTCTGGGCACACTCGATGAGACATGGCTGCCGGGGATACTGGAAAAATTCACTCCCGAACAGCAGGGTCTTATAGTTTCAGAGTTTCCGGTCGAAAAACAGATAGTTCTATTCCAGTCGGTAAGCAAGAAACGGTTTGCCCCCGTATTTATCAACATGCCATCGGAGCTGAGGGCAGACCTTTTCCAGAAGCTCACCAGGCAGGAACAGATTGCCATCTTGCCGTTCCTTCCAAAAGTGGTGAGGGAAGATGTCATTCATCTTGCAAGCTACCCCCCAGAAACCGCGGGTGGGATTATGAGCACCGATTTTGCCACAGTGCAGCGTGACATGACCTGTGCGGAAGCCCTCGACAAGGTTCGCTCCGACAACCCATCGAATAAGACAATATACTATATCTATGTGGTCGACGATGATCAGCTGCTTCAGGGTTTCATAACCCTCAAAGATCTGGTAATAGCGACCCCCGAAACCCCCGTACCAACAATTCTGCATGATGAGTTTGCATTTGCATATGCAGGTGAAGACCGTGAGGAGGTGGCAAAAAAGATAGAGAAGTACGACCTGGTGGCAATACCTGTTGTCAACAAACAGAATCAGCTTGTTGGTATTGTAACTCACGACGAGGCTATTGAGATTATCAGGGCCGAGCATACCGAAGACCTTGAGAAATTCATGGGTATGGTCCCTGCCAAAGAGGTGATGAACTATGAGCGCACAACTGTATGGAGACATTTTCGCAAGCGCGTTGTATGGACCTCTTCGCTTGCTGTTGTGGGGCTGATATCGGGTATCATAATACACAGCTATGAGGAGGCTCTCTCGTCGCTTATTATACTTGCCCTCTATATGCCCATGCTTGCCGATACCGGAGGCAACACCGGCAGTCAGGCAGCGACCGTAATAGTAAGGGCTCTGGCACTTGGTCAGGTCTCTCTCAAAAATTGGTTTGCGATTCTGTTCAAGGAGGCCAGAATATCTATTCTGATGGCTGCCGCCCTGGGGCTCATCGCTTTCGGTAAAATACTGTTCCTCTCATGGGAGACAGATGTTCCCGAAGGCTACACCCTCCTATTCCTGGCAACAGGCATTTCGCTGGCGTTGAGCATTCAGGTTGTATCATCTACAATAATAGGCGCAGGTCTGCCAATGCTGGTTAAAAGGCTTGGCGGCGACCCTGCGGTAGCTGCCAGCCCGGCTATTACAACAGTGGTTGATATTACCGGTCTGCTGATCTATTTCGGAATGGCCACAATGCTTTTCTTCTGATCTGTCTTATGTGGGCCGGGAGGCCGGAATGAGAGCAGCCACCCGGGCGGTAGCCAATACTGGTTATATACGGTTTGGGCCTGCTTTTTTCCGGACAGAGCCATCCGGTCAGGCTCTTGCGGTAAAACTGTTTGTCAGGCGGCGGGGAGTATCAGAGGCTCTCTGACAGGGCTATGTGACAACCCGCCTCTGCCAGATTTCGTCTCACCTCATCGAAGGCACTCCTCTCGATTGGCCGGGTGGCATCTTCCAGCAGCACGGCTTTAAAACCTTCACTCAGGGCATCCTCTATGGTGTAGCGCACGCAATAATCAGCTGCAAGACCACAAAACCAAAGCTCCTCAGCCCCTCTCTCACGCAGATAGCCCGCCAGTCCGGTACTCTTCCTGCGACCGTTATCGTAAAACCCGCTATAGCTGTCAATATCGATCTCAACGCCCTTCCTGAATATTGCCTCTATTCTGCCGGTTGACAGATCATTATGAAAAGTGGCACCATCACTGCCTATTACGCAATGGTCGGGCCAAAGCACCTGCTCAAGGCCTTGCCATTCGATAGTCTCAAAAGCCTTTTTTGCCTGATGCGACGAGGCAAAACTCATGTGGTTGGCCGGATGCCAGTCCTGGGTAGCCACAACAAGGTCAAACCTGTCTATAATACCGTTAATAACCGGCACTATACTATCACCGCCGGGCACCGCGAGAGCTCCTCCCGGCATAAAGTCATTCTGCAGATCAACAATTACCAGTGTCTTCATCTCTCTCTCCTCTCTTTTTGTACCATCTCCCGTTCGCCCTTCAGCCTGGCGGTAATACCCACCTTGTACTTGTGGGGGTTACTGAATCTCTTGTACTCCGGTGGCAGATCTCTGATTCTGGTGGCACAGTACTCTGCCAGTTGTCGCAGATCATCCCCCTGCCCGGTGCGTACACCGTCTCTCATTACGGCCTTCAGAAGGGGCTCGCGGGTGCATTGGGCAACGCTCATGGATTTGGCGATATCGTAGGGGTCATATACCATATCTATATCACTCTCAGCCTCAATCGCCATAACATCTATGCCGCGCCACTCACCGCTGCCATAAGTTATTCTGTAAACCTGCTTGGCGCAGGGAATAGTTATCTTCTCAATATTCTCCGTAAGCTTCATGCGAGGTTTACCTCCTGATACGGCCATCTTATAGACGCCATCGAAGGCGGCATCGGGGCTGCCCGTAACAACACTGGTGCCGACACCAAAAATATCGATAGGAGCCCCCTGCTCCCTGAGACTCTTTACAATATATTCGTCAAGCTGGTTAGAGACAGCGATCTTTACCTGGTCAAGACCGGCATCATCAAGAGCCCTGCGGCTCTCTTTGGCCAGATACGCGAGATCGCCGCTGTCAAGCCTTATGCCTGCGAGGCTCTCTCCCCGCTCTCTCATCTCGAGGCCTACCTTTACAGCATTGGGAATACCGCTTCTGAGGGTGTCGTAGGTATCAACCAGCAGTACGGTGCTGTCGCCGTGCGTTGCCGCATAATCTCTGAAGGCGGTAAGCTCATCGTCATAACCCTGAATAAAGCTGTGCGCCATGGTGCCCGATACCGGAATGCCAAAATCGATGGCAGCACGCACATTGCTTGTCGCATCAAACCCTCCTATTAAGGCTGCCCTTGAGGCATAATAGCCTGCCGGCCCGGGGGCGCGGCGCAGCCCAAAATCAACCAGCCGGCAATCTCCTGCGCTCTGCCTGATTCTGGATGCCTTGGTGGCAATTAACGACTGATAGTTTACAATATTAAGCAGTAGTGTCTCAATAATCTGAGTCTCTGCCAAAGTGCCTTCAACACGCATAACCGGTGCGGAAGGGAATACCACCTCTCCCTCGTGGCAACTGTAAATGGTTCCACCGAAACTAAAATCAGCCAGATAGTTAAGAAACTTCTGGTCAAACCCCTGCTTTTTCAGGAAACTGAGCTCATCAGCCCTGAAGCGCAGACCTTCAATAGCCTGAAGCGCTGTCGCGAGGCCGGCAAAAACGGCATAACCACCTGCGAAGGGAAGTTTGCGGAAGAAGTAGTCGAACAGAGCCCTCTCGCTGGCATCCCTTTTCAGATACAGGGTTTGTGACATGGTAAGCTGATAGAGATCGGTATATGTGCCGCTATAATCGATCATAACATATCGCTGAAAGCCTCTTGAAATACCTTAAGGTCATCGGGCGAAAATAGTACCATCCGTACCAGCCTGACATGTCTTAGACGGGGTATGATTTCCGCTATGGCACCTGCAGCAACTGTAGCAGCCGGGCCCATCGGATAACCAAATATTCCTGTTGAGATGGCGGGGAAAGCCACAGACCTGCATCTTTTCTCATCTGCCAGCAGCAGTGAGTTTTTGTAGCAGTTGGCAAGAAGGCGTTCTGAAGGCAGATCGCGTTCATATACCGGCCCCAGTGTGTGAATAACAAAGTTGTTGAGCAGATTATGGCCACCGGTAATGACTGCCTCGCCGGGCTTAATGGGGGCTTTAGCGCTGCACTCCTCAGCCAGTCCGGGGCCGGCGGCGCGGTGAATGGCACCTGCCACACCTCCACCTGGCAGCAGTCGTGCGTTGGCGGCATTTACAACCGCATCTATTCCAGGCTGATCGGTAATATCACCTGTAATGCATTCGATTGTGACGCTCTTTTTTCCCATCGCATAAAGATAAATGTAGTGGTCTGAGCGCAATTTAAGCTAAAATGAGCGGAATACAAAAGGGTGCGAGCGTAAGCGAGCACCTACCCATTAATACCTCCTCCTGTTGGCAAAAGCCACCAGCGAAAGCATAACGGGAACCTCAACCAGAACGCCAACGACCGTTACCAATGCAGCGGGTGACTGCAGCCCGAAGAGCGCAATGGCCACCGCCACGGCAAGCTCAAAGAAATTACTGGCACCGATCATAGCCGCAGGTGCGCAGACGGCATGACTCAGTTTCAGCTTCCTGCCTCCGTACCATGCCACGAAAAAGATAAAATAGGTCTGTATTACCAGCGGAACCGCAGCAAGAACTATTATAAGCGGGTTATTAATGATATTCTGTCCCTGAAAAGCAAAGAGCAGCACCAGTGTCACCAGAAGCGCAACTATACTTACTGGCTTCAGGCGAGGCAGAAAGACTCCCTTAAACCACTCTATCCCCCTCCTGCGCAACAGAATACGCTGGGTAATTACCCCCGCAACCAGGGGCACCACAACAAAAATCACCACACTGGCCACAAGGGTATCATAAGGTATAGTTACATCGGTAATACCAAGCAGCAGGCCCACTATGGGCACAAACGCTACCAGTATAATAAGGTCATTCACTGATACCTGCACCAAGGTATAATTGGGGTCTCCATTTGTGAGGTACGACCAGACAAAAACCATGGCAGTACAGGGGGCAGCCCCTAGTATTATAGCACCTGCAATATACTCACCGGCCATCGACGGATCGATCCATGCAGAGTAGATCTTCGAAAAGAAGATCCAGGCGAAAAAGGCCATCGTGAAAGGCTTTACCGCCCAGTTTATAATAAGCGTCCATACTACCCCCCGGGGTCTCTTGCTAATCTGCCTTATGCTCCCAAAATCGACCTGCAGCATCATTGGATATATCATAAGCCAGATCAGTATTGCAACCGGTATGTTGACACGCGCAATCTCCCACCGGCTTATCACCTCAATACCATCACCGAAAACAAGGCCCAGAATAACCCCGGCAATAATGCCAAGGGCAACCCAGACCGTCAGGTACTTCTCAAAAAGTCCGATCTTCTTTGCCGAAGCAGGCTCACCACCTTTTTGCACTCTCTCAGTCATCTCTTCCTTGTTTTTGTGTTAATATTCATCGCTTACTCTTGCTACTATCCTGCCGCTATACTGAACCGCGGTCCGTTTTTAGCCCTATTCTGCGAGCTGCGTCAGCAGCGAGCCCACGCCATATGCCTGCGAGCGTTAGCGAGCAGAGGCGGCGCCAGCCCGCTCCCATGCGCTACTGTGCCCTAATCTCATCACTATAAAGCCGCCAGAATGCCTCCCTGATCTCATCCCGCACCCTTATAAACTCACTCCATATAAACTCCTCCGTTCCAATGACATGTGACGGATCATCAAAGCCTATGTGAAGCCTCTTCTTTACCTTACCCATAAACACCGGGCAATTTTCGTTCGCGCCACCACAGACTGTTATCACATAATCCCACTCCTCATCAAGGTATTTCTCTACCCCATCGGAGGTGTGATGACTGATATCAATACCCACATCTTTCATCGCCTCAACAGCCTTCCTATTAAGCTGCCCGGAAGCCTCAGTGCCGGCCGACCTCACGGTGAGACTCTTATCGAACGACTGCAAAAAGCCGTGAGCCATCTGACTACGGCAGGAGTTACCAGTGCATAATATAAGTACTTTCATCTCTCTCTATGTTATGCTTTAACAATACGCCTCTTCTGTATCAATGCGCGAAAGTAGCTCTTCAGAAGCTACTTTTAATGCTTTAATACCCGATGGGCTGAGACAGTAGTTCTTCCTCACACCCTCAACCGTACCTTTTATCAGCCCGGCACCACGCAGTTCTTTAAGGTGCTGACCAACAGTGGTACGACTTAGCGGAAGCTCACCGGCAACATCACCGGTCATACAGCTCTCCATCTCCGACAGATGGTACAAAATGGCAAGCCGGGCCGGATGTGCAAGCGCCTTGAAAAGGCTTGCCTGTCTGTACAGTCTATCGCTGAATCCGGCTTTCAATTCTTCCCCAACAAGGGTATCGCCGCTACTCTTAATTCTGCTCATAAGAATCATTTTTTTTGAGTGCACTGATATTATGACGCAAATTTACGACATATGTTCAATTATGACGCAAATTTACGACACTTTTTTACCAAAACAGAGTAGCTGACCGAACACCGGGCAGGCGCACAGATTTGCAAAGAGAGGAGTTCATCCTCTTTTCCGGCTTGCATATAACCACATTGAACAGGCTAAAACCGCCATCCGGAGGGAAAAAAGGGGCACCCATAAAGATACTCTTCAATCTGGCAGAGGCTATCTGCTACTTTTGCAACCTGAAAGCTACCCTGACAACATGGCTGAGGCGACCTGCCGCCCCACAGACCGGGTGGCAAACAGTAAACAGATAAAAATGAGAATATGAATCTTATAAAAACGGCAATAACGGCCATTCTGCTTATTATCATAACCGGGCCGGCTCCTGCGCAGGAGCTTACCCAGACCCTGCGCGGCAAAGTTGTTGACGCCTTCACCGGACTACCCCTTCCGGGGGCCGCCGTGGTCATAAAAAACAGCGATCCGGTAAGAGGCGTCGGCACCGATCGCGATGGCAATTTCCGGTTCAGCAATATGCCGCTGGGGCGGGTCGATATAACAATAAGCTCTATCGGTTACAGACCTGTCACAATGAACAACCTGCTTCTCACATCAGGGCGGGAGCTGGTTCTTGAGATAAGGCTTGAAGAGCAGGCCCATTCGATAGATGAGGTAGTGGTTCGCCCGGAAATCCGTAAAGATATCCCCTCTAACGAGATGGCCCTTGTCAGCGCCCGCTCATTCACCATAGACGAAACAGAGAGGTATGCCGGCAGCCTCGGCGACCCGTCGCGCATGGCCACTAACTTCGCAGGAGTGGTATCGGTAAACGATCAGCGCAACGATATAGTTATCAGAGGCAACTCACCCATCGGTCTGCTATGGCGACTGGAGGGTATTGAGATACCCAATCCCAACCATTTCGGATCGCTTGGTTCGACCGGCGGACCGGTAAGCATGCTCAACAACAATCAGCTGGCCAACTCCGATTTCTACACCTCAGCCTTCCCAGCAGAATTTGGTAACGCCCTTTCAGGTGTTTTCGACCTGCGGCTGCGCAACGGCAACAATGAGCGTCACGAATTCACCGGTCAGATGGGATTTAACGGCTTTGAGCTTGGTGCCGAGGGGCCCTTCTCAGAAGAGAGCCGCGCATCATATATGGTAAATGGTCGCTACAGCACCCTCGAGGTGCTCCATGCCCTCGGCATGAACTTCGGCACCGGTGCGGCTATACCCAAATACAAAGATTTGTCGCTCAAGCTCAACTTCCCAACCAGAAATGGACGCATATCGTTTTTTGCACTTGGCGGTGACAACAACATAGCGATGCTCGACAGCGAAGGCGATGAGGCGCAGTACGGATTTTCAGGTACCGATCTCTACTACCGTAACCGCATGGGCGTGGCTGCCCTTACATGGGTAAGACATCTGCCGGGCGATGCACGGCTTACAACAACAGTTGCAGCATCGGGAATAGAGGGCGGTGCCGACATATACGAGCTCTCAAACGGCGATCGTGCCAGATCAATTGAAGAGATTCTGTACGAGGTAAAACAGACCCTTACTGCAAAGTACAGCCGCCGCTTCAACTCACGCAACTACCTCAACAGCGGGGTAATTTACGACCACTTCAGCGTTAAATATTATGGAGAATTCTACAGCGAAAGCCGCGACCAATATTTCCACTATCTCAATTCAAGGGGGAACACAAGCCTTGCAAGGCTTTTTGCAGAGTGGCAGCACAAATTCAACGACCAGCTCACACTAAGCACCGGTATTCACTCATCATACCTCTTCCTTAACGGCAGTTATGCCGTTGAACCCCGCACAGGCATTAAGTGGGAGTTTCGTCCCGGCCGCTCTGTAAGTCTCGGTGCCGGTATGCATAGCCAGACGCAGATGAAGGGCGTCTACTTCTCTCAGCGCCTGGTCGATACCCTTAACATGGAGTATGAGCTTACAAACCGCGACCTTGACCTCACGCGCAGTCTGCATCTGGCAGCATCTTACCACCATATGCTGGGTCACGAACACAGGCTAAAGGCCGAAATATATTACCAGAAACTCTATAATGCCCCCGTAGCAGCATCGCGACCCGAATTCTCAATACTCAGTCAGGGCGCAGGCTTCAACTTCACGGTATTCGACTACATGGAAAACAGCGGCGAGGGAAAGAATATGGGTGTTGAACTCACCCTTGAAAGATTCCTTAACCAGGGTTTCTACTACCTCTTCACCGCCTCACTCTTCGACTCACGGCAAAGAGGATATGACGGCATATGGCGCAACTCCGCCTTCAATAACCGATTTGTCTTCAATGTACTGGCAGGTTATGAATGGAAGCTGGGTAGCAGTTCGCTGCTGTCGGTCGATCTGAAGACGGTTTATGCCGGCGGTAACCGCTACCTTGAGATAGACGCAGAGCGATCGCTGCAGGAGGAGGGCACACGCTACAAATGGGACGAGGCCTACTCTAAACAGTATCCCAACTACTTCCGGCTTAACGGCAGGATTACCTTCCGCCTTAACAGACCGGGACATAATCATGAGTGGGGAGTCGATCTGCAGAATATCACCAACCACCAGAATATCTTCACCCAAAACTGGAACAGCGACAGCGAAGAGATATCAACCTCCTATCAGATGGGATTTATGCCTATGATGACCTACCGGATACATTTCTGATTAACAATTAAATGGGGTGTTGGCGCCCGTGTCAGAATATGGTTATGCGGTTATGCGGTTATTCGGTTATGCGGTTATCTGATTATTGTTGAGGAGTTGAGGAGTTTAGTGTGCTCGTTTCACTTTGTTTTAATACATCGAACAGACAAACCCAGTGCCATTGGAGCAGGATTAAGCTCTGCGAAACTTAGTGAAGGACTCATATAGAGATGTCGTGCTGATGGGGATTGCATACCGCTGTAAGATGTCGATGTCCACCAAAACCCCAAAAGGTCGCCATCATCAAAGCCATAGGCTGGTGCATACTTCCCACCCGGTAAGGCAGCAAAACCAAACTGATCTGTCCCATTACCATTCTTCTGCCAGCCATCTGCCGCCTTCAGCATTAAAGCAGGTCGGCTACCAGCATGATTAAGCAACTCCTTAAAATCTTCATATGAAGGTAAGCGCCAACCGGCAGGACAAACTGTCTGGGCACTGTTCCAATCGTACAAATATCCATATTTCTCGACATATGCATCCCTGTTCCTATAGGACCAATAGAGTCCATCATCAGGTTTCCATGCAAGGTTTTCAGCCATCCAAACCTGCTCTCCTATCTCAACCCATTTGTATTCATTACCATCTCTCTGGTCAGTAAAAGTGCCTGTAGACTGAGCACCTGCAACAGAAAGGAGGCTAATTCCAATAATAAGCATAAGTAACTTTTTCATAAATCATCAATTTCATTTAATATAATAAGCAGAAATCACACACAAAGGCAGCTGAATTCTAACGAAGTTGAAAAGTGTGGTGCGCACAAATAATAGTTTGCACGCACCACATATTTCAAACAATCATGACTAATGCTGTTCAGGATTACAGATAGGACAAGTCTCCTCTTCACATGGATTATCAGGACTGCACTGATAAGCTATGTCTTGAGAGCCCATATCATCTGGAGTCCACTTTCCGCAACACACATTAGGTGCAAACAACCGCCAAAGTGTTTTGTAATAGTTGTCATTTGCTACTTCACATTGAGGACCTAGACACTCTCCGCTAGGCCCATCTCCTCCTGCTGGCTGTGCCATTGCAGGAGTAATAGAGCTTGACAACAGAAATATGAAAACCGTTGTCAGGGCGATTAAAGAATAGATCGATTTCTTCATAAATAATTCATTTTTAAGTTAACCATATATATAGGACGTCCGTTATCTATATAAGGTTATCAAATTGGAATGCTATTTATCCTTAATAGAGTATACAATCAGAAAAGGATTCTCTTTGCCTGTTACATCAAGATAGCCATAATCTTCACTCAACTCGGACAATTTCTTGACTTCTGCAGCCTCTGCAATCGCCAGGAAGCTATTATCCTCATACCGACTTACTGTTACAGACACCGGCAATAAGCCCAACTCAAAGCACCTGGTAAGGTCATAGCTATTACCGGTTTTAAATGAGTGTATTACATTTACCGGCTTTTCTTCCAGAGTATAAACAATCATCAGAAAATCACCAGCTTTCTGAATTGCAGCAATTGAACCAACCCGCTCCCCACTGGAGGACAGTCGCATCTTCTCTTCGTCCGATAAACGGTTGAGTTCATCAGGGGTGAATGAGTATTTGCCAAAATCAAACCGATAAACCGGCTTAGCACTGTTATCCTCTATCCTATAGACATTGTAGTCATAGGGCGCTACCAGCATGATCTCATCACCTAGACTGAAAGGACTTGGTAAAATTGCCGGGTTTCTGCCATTAATGACAATATCCAATCTATTTGCACTTGTAAAGTAATCTTTATAGATAGTATACTGATAGAGCTCTCTAAGCCCTGTAGCCGGCGAAACATCAGTTTTTGACATGTCATGATAGACAAGCAACCTATTATCATCCAACACCCTGAAATCATTTAACATTACTGTATCAGGCCAACGTCTGGAATCGACAATATTAAGCTCAGTATCGAGAGTGATTAATGACGCCTGTCCAAAATCCACAAGCAAAATATTCCCACTTGAGCGATCAATATCAAATGCGTATGGTGTAATAATCTCTCCCGGCCCACGCCCTCTCTTTGTCCTGCACAAAAACTCCCCCTCGTCGCTGAATAGATAGAGGGTACTGGTTGTCCATGTATCCAACAGATAGAACCGCCCGTTATGATACCTTAATGAAAGGTAATTATATATATCACCCAATAGTGAGCTATCGGTGACCTCCAATGGAATTATCCGTTCAATTATCACTTCGGGAACAGGTCCGTCATCCCTGTCGGGATCAATAGCTATGACTTTAACCCCTTCGGGCAGATCAGCTTTGGTACGACACGAATAATTGACAACAACCAAAAACCCTACGATAGCCAGGAGAAGTATCTTATTACTGAGCATTGGGGTGCCGATTGAGTATACGCTTGTTTTTGCATCCATAATTCTTCTGTATTTTTTCAATTAATTCTTTCAAAGAATTCTGCTATACGTTCCAGATATTTTTGATTCTGAATCTCATCATCTCTACTATAAGGCAGAATAACCTCAAAATCCGGCCTAATAACCAGATAAAAGGGCACATCATTATCGTAATTCTCAGATTGCAAAGGCACACCTAATGGGAAAGTGTAATTATATGCAAGAAATGATAAGCTATAGGAGTTTATCATTGCCTTAAAGGAGCGACTTGAAGAGTAATTACCAACTGCTATTATCTGCTCTGGTGGCACCCTCTTACTAAGCTTTTTTAATGCCTCAATATCTTTGATTACACAATCAATGCAAGATGATTCTGAAAATCTGTAAAGAAGTAGATGCTTCCCGGTAATACTACTCAACAAAACTGTGTCCCCACTAATAGCCTCGACCAATTTGAGATCAGGAATGATTGAATGTGCTGTCCGAAGCTCTAGCATTTCCTTCCTCTTAAACCCAACAAGTCTTGTCTCAGCCAGAATCAATCTGGCATCAATTTCTCCCGTTGTCTGATAATACTGGTCCGTTATTGAAGCTAAATGCTTTCTGTGTGCTATCACCCTCCCCAAAAGAATAATAGCAACTATTGCAAGGCCAACAGAAATCAAATGGACTTTTTTCAAACCTATATCTCTCTCTTAACATAGCAGTTGGAGCTTCAGTAGTTTTCATTTTGTCTTACTAACATAATGCTATTCTCAAATAATACATAAAGAATAAAATCTCTTTTGTAGCTTTTTGCGACACCGACTAACCTTATAACCCATCAGTAATGAAACAACACACTAGTTCACTGTTATGAAAAACTAACAGTCTCCTACCAATAAATCATATTCACTGATTTTGAGGAATCGCGGTAAAACAAGCGGCTTTTTTACACATAAATAACTCTTAATCAACTGATAGATTAACACAAGCACTGTCAGTAAGGTTAACACAAAGAATGCTTCTCTTCACCAACATCCAGCATTCCGTTAGCAAACATAAAAAAAAAACGGACCAGGCAAATGTTTTTTTATGTTTCGCAACATGTTTTCTTGCATCCTCAACTGCTTATAGCATAAAACCTGCATCAAACCAGCCCTATTCCAGGTGTCCCATACACTATCATAAGACAAGCGTCTCCGCGATTGCACGTAATTCTCTTATTGGTTATGCGGTTATCTGATTATTGTTGAAGAGTTTAGTAGTTTAGTGTGCTCGTTTCACTTTGCTTTAATACATCGAACAGAAAAACCCATTGCCATTGGAGCAGGATTAAGCTCTGCGAAACTAATCACTATAATTCTCTCTTTTTTTCCATTAAATTTGCAGTAGTACAAAAAAACTATATGTCAATGATCAACTACAAAGAGAGCCGAAAGATTTGCACGGAACAGAGCCGTTTGACGGAGAAGGTGTTCGACAATTTTCTCATGAACTACGCAGCCTCCAGGAACAGTCTTGAAAAAACGATGGTAAAGGAGTTTATGAAGTATCGCCATATTCTTGACTCACTTCCGGAAGATTCCGTCAGCCGGTTTATGGCCCAGTATATAGCTCACAAACTATTTGGTAAAGACGGGAACATCAATAAACTGATAACTCATGCCGAACTGAAACATCTCGACAGTGAGTCGATGCAGTTTCTGCAGCGACAAATTGAAAATCCGTGGCGATTCTCTTTCAGCGTCATAACCTCAAATCCGCAGAAGGATTTCTTTCTTATGGAAGATGTGTTTACGCAAGATGAATATCTGCTCTACTCGCCCGGTATAACGCAAACTATTGAAGAGAGGCATCCATGGCTCTGGTTTAACCTTATAGCCTTCAACTCTCACTGCTGGCAGACATTTGGTCCCATAGCAGGCTATATGTCATTCTCTCCCGACGATATCTTCTTCTTTGCAACTGAACTTGACTCTGGAATAGAGAGTGATGAAGAGCTGCTTGAACATATCAGCAGTAATCCAGTGCCTTATATGATGCTTATCTCTGAATCAGATCTTCCGGCAATTAAACAGAGAGATGATATGGCGATTCACTGCATTTCTGAGATTGAAACAGAGATGCCATCAAGGCTGGGACCACAGAACGGATTCCGGAAAGAGTACAACAAAAATGTTTACAGGTTCTCTATGAAAGAGTGGAGCGATTTCCCGCACATGGCTCACGCTTTTTACGATGAGAGTAAAGGAATAATGAGGGTTTCTGCGATGACTGAACGGGGTTATGATGCTATTGCCCGCGCCATTAATGAAGCGGGATATCACCTTCCGGTTGAATCGGATATCCGCGTCAGCACAACAATGGTTATAGCTGCATCAAAAATAACCGGCAGACCGATAAATATTTCAGAGTATGAAAATCTGTTTGTAAAAGAGAGCACCCCCGAGGAGGAAGAGACCCTCGAAGCTCTGAACAGGTTTATAGAGCTTATAATGCCGGAAATAAATTACGGGAGAAAACCGGACATAGATAAGATGGCCGCTGCTGCCGGACTGGATATTGAGAATGCCCGGGGCATATATGAACAGATATCGAAAATGGATTTCGGATCACCTGAATAGTAGAGAGACAAAGGGCTTACCGCTTATGAAAAAGATAGCCTTTATCGGACCAAACAGTGAAAACTGCAGCGACCAGCTCTATGATTTTGGGGTTGAGCTTGGCAGGGCGGTGGCGACAGCCGACACGATAATTATCTGCGGTGGGCGTGGAGGCTTTATGGAGGCTGTATGCCGTGGCGCCAAAGAGTCGGCCGGAACATTTAAGGGACAGACCCTCGGAATTCTGCCCGAAGCGACAGCCGAAAGTGCAAACCGCTGGGTCGATGTAACCATTCCGACGGGGATGGGTCTGGCGCGTAATGCAATAATAGTAAACAGCGGAGATATAATCGTGGCAGCAGGGGGCGGTACCGGAACGCTCTCAGAGCTGGCATTCGCATGTCAGATGGGCAAAAAGGTGCTATGCATTACAACATTTGACGGGTGGGCAGCCAGACTGGCAGCTGCAGATGTCGATGCAATATCACCGGGGCTGCTGATTCCGGTTGCAACAATCGAAGAAATATTGGGTCATCTTTAGATCTCATCCCCCGCAAATAGTTCGGGACTATTTGCGATGAAACAGAAATGACTCGCTGAACCTGTCAGGGAGTTTTTTGTTTATACTTTTGATTTAATTTTTAAGCAAAGCAAAGGTAGTAATAGAGAAGTCCCGGGAAAATAAGGATATTGTATCTATAAAGTTGAGTTCCGGACAGTAAAACTGAAGAACAGGAGCGATGAAGGAGGATATTATCAGGCAACGAATAGAGACACAGAAAGCTTTTTTTGCCACAGGCACAACGCGTAACATAAAGTTTCGCAAGGAGATGCTTCGTAAATTACGCGATGCAATAATCAATAATGAGAAAAAGATAACCGATGCTGTTTACAGTGACCTGCGCAAATCGTATCAGGAGGCCTATTTGACGGAGATAGGGCTGGTGCTGGCTGAGATAAGGTACCACCTCAGGAAACTACCTCGATGGGACCGGCCCGGGAGGGTTCCCACCCCACTCTACCTTCTTCCCTCGCGCAGCAAAATTGTAGCAGAGCCTCTGGGAGCATCGCTTATAATAGCACCCTGGAACTACCCCTTCCAGCTTCTTATGGCTCCGCTGGTCGGTGCCATCTCGTCAGGATGCACAGCCGTACTGAAGCCCTCACCCTACACTCCCGAAACGGCAAAAGTTATAGAGGAGATCATAACCGCCACATTCCCTTCTGAATATATTACGGTAATACGCGGAGGCAGGGAGACCAACCAGATGCTTCTGAATGAGCGGTTCGATATCATCTTCTTCACCGGAAGCTCCGCGCTCGGCAAAGTGGTAATGGAGGCCGCCTCCAGGCACCTTACACCGGTGGTACTGGAGCTTGGCGGCAAGAGTCCATGCATTGTCGACAGCGATGCCGATATAAGCAAAGCGGCAAAACGGATTGTCTGGGGTAAATGCATCAATGCAGGACAGACCTGCATTGCTCCCGATTATATTCTGACTCACATATCCGTGAAGGAGAGACTGGTTGAGGCTTTAAAGGGTGAGATAGCACGAACCTACGGCGACGACCCCTCAAAGAGCAACTGGTATCCGCGTATCGTTAACGGAAAGGCCTTCGATCGCATTAAGGGATACATAGATGGAGGCAATATAGTACACGGCGGCAGAACCATTAAGGATGATCTCTACATCGAGCCTACTATAATCGATCAGCCGCCGGTCAACTCCCCGGTAATGCAGGAAGAGATATTCGGTCCGGTTCTGCCAATATTGACATTCGAGAAGACCGGTGAGGCCATCAATTTCGTCAACAGCCGCGAAAAACCGCTGGCTCTCTACTACTTCGGAAAAAACAGAAAGGCACAGGAGGTAGTTGACAAAACAACCTCCGGAGGGGGATGCATAAACGACACACTGATGCATGTCACCAACCACCACCTCCCCTTCGGAGGTGTAGGTAACAGCGGCATGGGAAGCTACCACGGAAAAGAGAGCTTTCTGGCCTTCAGCAACAGGAGGGCGGTGGTAACCACCCCTACATGGATAGACCTGCCATTCAGGTATGTACCATTCAAGCTGTTCAGTGCAGTTAAAAAGGTTCTCTGATAAGGACATACAATTTTCTCCTTCCCAAATCTGCCAATCTGCTAAAAAAGGGTCTCCGTCGACACCATATCAAAACTTGAAGCTGAATAGTTTATCTTTATGCTCTCTTTAAACAACCTCATAAACAATGTTCTGATTATTCTGTTATATGTTTGTAAGGTAAACGGTATCCGGTGCATCCATTTTGAATAAAGAGGCAAAAATATTCCGCGATCTTCCCCTCGATAGCAGGGTAAAGACTCTTGTTTGCTACTCTGCTGTCTATGGAGATATCACTTCAACAGACTCTATTGCACTTAGAATGAGAGACCACGCCCCAGAGGAGATAGAGCGGGTGCTTGAAACCCTGTTCGAAGAGGGGCGAATTGTTTTAAGGGGTGGATATGTATCCCTCCCCTGCCTTGAGGATATCATTCCCCGGAAAAACAGTAATCAAATAAAAAGCGAGGCTATAATCGGTAAAAGGAGCAGAGCTATTAAACTACTGGGGAAGCTCCCGGTTATTAAACACATTGGTGTATCAGGGTCTCTGGCAGCAGGAAACGGCACTCCTGACAGAAATGACATAATAGATGTAGACCTGTTTGTTATTACAAAACGCCACTGCTTCTGGCTCTTCTACATCCCTCTGGCCATATACAAGAACATATGGAAAAAGAAGAGAGGCTATAGCTTATGCATCAATTACATAATCGACGAAACCGACCTCACCATATATAACGCCAACATATATACTGCGCATGAACTCTTCTTCCTCCTGCCTGTGAAGGGAAAAAAAGGATATAGCCGGTTTGTAGAGCATAACCTGTGGATAAACAACTTTTTTCCCGGATTTGCAGAGACGACTTCTCCCTCCAGGCAGAGAGATGCATCTGTGGGAACCATCAATAAAATATTCTACCTTGCGTATAACCTTGTAAGAAGCGTAAAGCACTTCTCAATAAAGCCGCTGAGCGACTCATCGCTAAGGCTCGATCCGTACCGTAGCATAAATCCAAACAGGGCAACATCTCACTATGGAGGCTATCAGACATTGGTAATGAAAAAGTTTTGCAATATTGCTGAGAAACACTTCCCTGAAATATTGACTCAGGATATTATTACTGCCATGTTTCCTGACGAGCTTAGCAGAGCCATTTTAAGCGGAGAAATTGATGCTCGAGAGCAATTGATGGAGGAAGGGTTTGGGGTACCGGATATAAAAAAGTATGGTTAAAGAGAAGTACTATACAAGCGTGGCGGAGTATTATGATGCAGATGCTGGCACCTTTGACGAAAGATACAGCGTAAACCCCGTACTGCAGAAAATACGCTCCGCTTTCCGGGAGGAGGTGAGCAGACACTCCTTTAAAACCATACTGGAAATTGGCTTTGGTACAGGCATAGATATCTGCTATTTTGCTTCAAAGTACCCAAATGCCGAGGTCTGTGGCATTGACATATCTGAAGAGATGCACCGTAATGCTGAGAAAAAGGTTCATGAAAAGAACCTTGATAATGTTACTCTTAAAACCGGAACCCCTGAGCAGATACAAGAGCTCTTTCCAGGTAAGAGTTTCGATCATATATTTGTATTTTTCGGAGCCCTCAATACCGTTGCCGACCTTAAAGAGACAGCTAAAATACTAAGAGAAAGCGTCTCGCCGGAAGGTGCAATGGTGATATCATTTGTCAATAAATGGTATCTGGCAGACATGCTGATTCACATTGTAAAGTTGAGGCCCTCAATTGCATTCAGGCGCCTCCGTAACATCTGGGGTGGCTACTCAGACCTCAAGAGACTCGAGAGTCGCTGCTACTCAACAAGCGATATAAGGCGAGCTTTCGGAGAAGATTTTGTCATTACCGGCAAAAGTGGTTATTCGATACTCTATCCTGCATGGTACAGGCTTAGCCTGCTATACCGACTCGGGGAAAGAGTGAGCAACCTTCTCTGGAGGGCAGATATGCTTCTTAACAAAACACCCTTTCGCAGGTTTGGCGAGTACTCCCTATATACCTTCAGGCCCCGGCAGTGATATCCAAGTTCTTCTCAACCATCGATCTTACAGTGGGATATTTGAAAGTGTAGCCCTCAATAAACCCCTTATTCACAGTAGAAGCGTTAAGAGAGAAGGTAAATGCCTTCCAAACAGTATCGCCATACCTCTTTCGGACCTCACTACGGTTAAAAACTCTCAACGGTAGTCCGCTGATATCGGATAGCAGTGACGCGAACTCCCTCTGCTCAATAGCGGCACCCGGCACAAACAGGTTGTAGTTTTGTCCCGGCACACCACTTGAAGCCGCAAGCTCAATAAGTCCCGCACAATCTGTCACATCTATAAAACTCATTATGTTTTTACCATCCCCATATTGCGGCACAAAACCAAAGCGGCTCATTGTATCGAGATAATAGCCTTTAAACCATGATGCCGTTCCCATAACCCAGGGCGGTCTAAGCATCGAGACAGGCACACCCCCTTTCGCAGACTCTTTGATAAAAGGCCTTTCAGCAAGTATATACTGACTTGCAAAAGCGGTGGGATTAAGGGGCTGCTCTTCTGTAACAGAACCCCTTCCGCAATCGCCATACATTAATGTGCCGCTAACATACAACAGGCGTGGAGGCGCCTCTCTTCCCTTCATCCACGATAAGAGACGCCTGTTTGCCCTTGCACCCTTCTCAGCCGCCAGCAACCGCCCAAGAGCGCCGCTCCCCCTGTTTCTTGCCATATGCACAATCAGATCAGGGTTGAAGCTTTCTGCCGCCCTCAGGTCAAACGAACCCAGGCTGCCCCGAATAGTTTCAAAATGCTCCAAACTAACGGCTGCATCTGTTCTGTTAACAAGAACCAACACATTGTAGCGGCTATCAATACTTCTAAGCGTTGCCAGTAGTTCCGACCCTATAAAACCGGTTCCTCCCAGAACAAGAATATTTTGTCTCCTCCCCATCAACAGCTTTTCTATCTAAGATCGCAATTTACAACTTATTGTCCGGCAACCGGCAATTCCAGTGTTATAGCACAATATCAAGCCCTTTAAACCAGTAAATACCATCACTTTTACTAATATTGCACTATGACAGCCGCTCAGCTAAGCACCATAATCATAGCTTCGGTAACGGGACTCTACTCTCTGTTACTGCTTGGGGCATCAATGATATCACTGGCAGAGAGGCAGAAACGGGCGGCAGCCATACTGCTCGCCATAGCCCTGCTGATGGCACTGGCCGGCTGGGCCGCAGCCACCTTCAGCTATCCGGGCAAGAACTTCCTGGCTCTGCTGCTGCTGGCCGACATAGCCCTGCTTCTCTGGCTGCTGTTAAAGCCTCCCGCCGGCGAAAAGCGCGACAGCGGTTACCGCTTCATGCCGGCCAGAGTGGTCGACGAGAGAGACACCATCTTCGCCCGCATGAAACTGAAACCCGGAACCACAGAGTATAATAACTACTACACCGCGCGCCCGGAGAGCAGATCTCCCGACGATGAGGCGAGGAGTCTGCCCGGGCTCCTCTCTGCCGGAGGAACAAAATACCACCCGCTCAACTTCGCAGCCGCCGAAGCCAATTTCACCCTTATCGAATATATGCACAAGGCAATCGGTCAGCCGGTAAGTGCTACAAAAACAGAGATAGCGGCTCCGGAGCTGACACGATATATAAAAAAGTGGTTATCGACACTCGGCGCACACTCCTCCGGTATTACAGAGCTGAAAGATTATCATCTCTACACCATCAGGGGCAGAGGCAGTGAGAGAGGCAGGCCGGTAGATAAACGCCATCGGTACGCTATAGCTTTCACTGTAAAGATGGATATGCGCAATATAGCCACGGCACCCGCCTCACCGGTAATATTTGAGTCATCACAAAGGTATCTCGACAGTGCCAATATGGCGCTGCAGGTGGCGGGTCTGCTCAAGGGACTCGGCTACGATGCCCGTGCCCATATTGACGGCGACTACGAGCTTATCTGCCCGCTGGTGGCACATGACGCGGGGCTGGGAGAGATTGGGCGGATGGGGCTGCTTATGACCCCCGATGCCGGTCCGGCCGTGCGTATCGCAGTGGTTACCACCGAAGCGCCCCTGCTGCCTGATATGCCGAAACCCGACCCCACACTTATTACCTTCTGCCGCATATGTCAGAAATGCGCCGATTGCTGTCCGGGACGATCAATACCCTATGGTGAGATGGAGCGCGCAGGAGGTGTGCTGCGATGGAAGATCGACAGCGAGAGCTGCTACCGCTACTGGTGTATTACGGGCACCGACTGCGGAAGGTGCATCGCCGTCTGTCCCTACAGTCACCCCGACAATATCATGCACCGCATGGTGCGGAGAGTTATCAGGCGGTCGCACCTGGCAGCCGAAGTGGCCTATATGGCCGACGACATCCTCTACGGCCGTAAACCGAAGGCTCGCTAACGCTCGCTGGCATAGGGCATGGGCTCGCTGCTCATAACACGGGTTGTGTTGCGAGCATGTAAGAAAGAGCTATCTAATTAGCAATACTGCGTAATCAGCGAGTCGCTTGAATTTGGCCTTAAGCGGGTTCGGGGTAAGAGTCTGATCGGAGGGCAGCAATATCAGTATGCTGCAAATATGATATACGGTTAGCGTTACTGTTTGAGGGCTGCGCAGCAGACCGAGTTGTAACGCGGTGTGCTGCCCGCAGTGAAGACTCCCCGAACCCGCTTTAGCCTTGACTTTGTTGCTTCCGTCCGGTCGCGAGCTCGCCCGGCTTCGCCGACCTCGGTTGGTCACCTTTTTTTGGTCCAAGCAAAAAAAGGTGATAGAGAAATGTTGGTCAAGCAAAAGGTGAAAAGCCAAACCTTTGGTCAAGGTCAAAAGTTGAGAGACAGCGACACCCGATGGCTCGCTGCTGGCGCAGCTCGCAGCGGAGAGCAAAGAGGTGGGTGCTTGGGAGTATCGATTCATGTTTAAGAGAGGGGGCGAATGCCGGCTGGAATTGCTTGCCGGTTAAAGCTGCTCACCACCGCAAATAAACCTATCGACCCTGCAATCTGAAACTTTACTTTTCAATTTGCATTGTTATTTGTACATTTGTAAAAAAGTATCCCGTTTATGATCAGGAGAGAGAGGTTTCAATCGCTAGTTAGAGCGTTAGAATCAATGCCTGTTGTTGCGTTGATTGGGTCAAGGCAGGTAGGGAAAACAACACTTGCCCTTGAGGTTGCCAGGGAAATTGATAAACCTGTAACCCATATCGATTTGGAATCGGATGCTGATTTTAACAAACTGACAGATGCAGAAGCTTACCTTGGAAGGTTCGACGGGCAACTGCTTATCATTGATGAGGTGCAGCGTAAGCCAGACCTGTTCAGGTTACTTCGTGTAATAGTGGATGAAAGGAGGAGGAAGGGTGAACGCTCATGCCATTTTTTACTGTTGGGGTCAGCTTCCAGAGACTTACTGCAAAGATCATCGGAGTCGTTAGCGGGCAGGATCAGGTATATGGAGCTAACCCCATTTACGGTAACCGAGTTGAAAGAGAATGAGCAGGCCGGGTTTGATTTGGAGCTTTTGTGGCTAAGAGGAGGTTTCCCCGACAGCTACCTTGCGGAGAGTGATCAGGCAAGCTGGGATTGGAGAAGGGATTTTTTTACCACCTATGTGGAGCGGGATATTCCGTCGATGGGTGTTGGGGTATCTGTACCTCAGCTTAAGCGCTTCTGGAAAATGCTGGCACATTACCATGGTAATCAAATCAACTTAAGCGAATTTGGCAGAAGCCTTGAGTCCAGTCATACCACAATAAGGAATTATCTGGACACACTAACTGATTTCTATATGGTCAGGCAGTTATCTCCCTGGTCAGGAAACATAAAAAAACGGCTGGTAAAAACGCCTAAGATATATATTCGCGACTCGGGTATATTACATAGTTTACTGCTGTTACCAAAATTTGATGCTTTGCTTTCCCACCCCATAATAGGAGCAAGTTGGGAAGGATTTGTGGTTGAAAACATTATTAACCAATTGGATGAGAGGTGTGAGTGCTGTTACTACAGGACAGCAACAGGCGCTGAAATAGATTTAGTGATTCATACCCCGGATAATGAGATTTGGGCTGTAGAAATAAAGCGGAACCTTGCACCAAAACTAACCAGGGGGTTCCACGAGGCTTGCAAAGATATCAAAGCAACGCATAAATGGTTGGTCAGTGCAAAAACCGATCGTTATCCATTAACCGGGGGGGTGGAGGTAATAGGGCTGTCAGAGTTTTTAAAATTGTTAAAGGACAAATTTTCAGGCTTGTAATCTTGATTTTAGTGGCGGGCATGGGCTCGCTGCTGAAGCAGCTCGCAGCGTAAAGAAGTGCTCGCTAACGCTCGCAGGCAAAGGGCATAGGGCATGGGGCATGGGGCATGGGGCATGGGGAGCGGGCTGGCGCCCGATGGCTCACTTTGCTCGCCATTGTAATCAGTGATCAGTAATCAGTAATCAGTAAAAAAAGGCGGCTGGTGCCGCCTCTGCTCACTGACGCTCGCACTAAAAAAAAGCTTTAAGATGTTTCGGGAAATAATGTACGCTCACAACCAGCACGGGTTGTGTTGTGAGCATGTAAGACAGACCTGTCTCTTTAGCAGTTCTGTGTAATCAGCGAGTCGATTAAAAGGCCGGCGTAGGCGAAGTCCGGGAAAAAGAGATGGCTATGAGTAAAGCAAATTACGACACTAACCCATTAGACAGATGAGAGCGTTGATGTTTGAAGTTCTGCGCAGCAGAACAAGTTCAACGCGGGTGCTTTACGAAGAGCCATATCCCCGGACGGAGGCTAGCCGGGGGCTTTGTTGCTCC
>SLNP01000100.1 GCA_007132995.1 Bacteroidales bacterium
CAGATGAGAGCGTTGATGTTTGAAGTTCTGCGCAGCAGAACAAGTTCAACGCGGGTGCTTTACGAAGAGCCATATCCCCGGACGGAGGCTAGCCGGGGGCTTTTTTGTAACTTTTTTGGCCCGTCAAAAAAGTTAGAAATCAACACTTTAGGTCCAAGCAAAAAAAGGTGAGATAGTAATATTGGTCAAGCAAAGGCAGAAAGCCAAAATTTTGGTCAAGGCCAAAAGTTGAGAGAGAAGACTTTGGGTCAAGCCAAAAGAGCAGTAAAGAGCTTTTTGGTCCAAGTAAAAAAAGGAGAGAGAGTAATATTGGTCAAGCAACAAAGATGGAAAGCGTCTTTGCGATTGTATACAACTGCCTTGCTGATGGTTATACGATTGTAGATCAGGAGTTTAGGGGTTTAGGGGTTTATGAGCTTAGGAGTTTGTAGTGCTGGAAATATAGAGCGGAGATATGAGAGAATTGCTCACTACACTCGCAGACGGGGGTTGACCACACCTCAGATAGATGATTCATCTCAGACCACATCTATAACAAATACATTTTCAACAAAAAATAGAGAGATATAAGTTATCACACCCGATACCAGAGGAGTCAGTACCCACCCAATACTCACCATCCCCAGAATCTTAAAGTTGAGGTTCCTTGCCCCTTTGTAGAGCCCAAGGCCAAGAATTGAACCTATAACCACCTGAGAGCTGCTCACCGGCACCAGAGGCAGGTATGGTAATCCTGCATTCCCCATAAGGTTTGAGAGCGCTACCGATGAGAATAGGAAAAGCACTATAGACTGGGAGAGAACAACAACCAGAGCTGCTTCAGAGCTGAGATCAAAAATGTTTCTTCCAACTGTCTCTATTACCTTCGCAGAGTAGGTTACAATGCCTGCAGCTATTGCGATGCCTCCGATAAAAAAGAGCTGCTGTGCGCCACTCACTGTCAGGGAACCGACAACAATATCGGGCAGTGGTGCCGCGGTTACAAAAACCCCCATTACATTGGCAATGTTGTTGGCGCCAAGGCTGAAGGCACCAAAAGCCGCCGCTACTATGAGACCTGCCCTTATGTATGATTCAAACCGTATCAGGTGTATTCCTGCTTTTCTTTTGAACCTTTTCAGTAACAGATACAGGACTACTGCAAAGATGCCACCTAGAATAGGCCCCGACACCCATGTGGAAACAATTGTTGTGAGCGTTGTGAGGTCTGTTTTGTTGCCTGTATAGATATTCCATCCCACTATCGCACCCACTATTGCCTGAGTAGTGGAGACAGGTATTGCAGAGCGTGTCATCATGAATACTGTACCTGCCGCTGCCAGCGCCACGGTAAAGGCTCCGCCAAGAGCCGATACCGACCCCAGTGCCCCGAGAGTTTCAGATGTGCCGCTGCCTTGCAAAACCGCTCCGGCTATTACCGATACGGAGGCAATCATGGCCGCAGTCCTGAATGATACCATTCTGGACCCCACTGCAGAGCCGAAAATATTGGCGGCGTCGTTGGCGCCTAGAGACCAACCCAGTAAAAGACCACTTGTTATAAAGAGCAGCGTCATTATAGTATCCGGTTATTTTCAGACCCTCACATTACCATCCGCATGGCAAGTCCGGTAAGCAGATCGGCGACATCCTGAGATCTGTCTGATACACTTTCAATATGATGGATAATATATCTCAGGTGGGCCTTCCCTGCCAGTTCCAGATCGTCGCGATTATGGAATATCTCTCTTTTAATGTCAGATGAAAGCTGGTCGGTCTCCTTTTCATAGAAGTAGACCTTCACAAGCTTGTCTCTTGTAAGATGCGGATTCGTAAAGAATATCCTTATTGCAGGAATTAGCTTGTCGGCGGCAGAAAATGATGTATCAACCAGCTTCCGGATAGATGGCCTCAGGTCGTCAGGAATAAAGGGCCTCTCAATATAGAACTCATTGAGGCTTCTTTTCGCGGTATCGAGTATCTCATCTGTGCGGTCAATAAGCTGAAAAACCTCTACCCGGTGTTTTGGCAGAATAGAGTGGAGAATCATATCACTCTCTATCTCGCGCTGCAGGTTATCGGCACTCTTCTCAAGACGGTCTATCTCAGACAGGTGACGATGGAATGACTCTGCATCATTATCCAGGTAGCTTCCGGCTCCATGCCGGAAGACAAGCAGGCCTTCAGCTACAGTGTCAATAAACTGCTCAAATTTACCTATCAGGATTCCTGTTGTTCGCTGAAATACTGGCATGGTATGCTATGGTTTAAATTACATATACAAATATACTTCATGAGCCATCACAGGCTCCATAAACTTGCTTAAAATCACTCTTGTAACTCAATTAGTTGCTCGAATCTTCCCTCAGTAAGCCTCACAATATCTGCTGCCACCTCATAAAAGTGCGGAGCATCGGCAACCATCTCATTAGTAATGCCGGTTATGGTGGTAATATGGTGCGGGATCCCCTTGCCGGGATTTACAAGGGTGCAAAACTCCTGAGTAACCCTCTCTCCGTCATGGAGCAGGATGGCAATCTCAGTTATCTTCTCTTTTTTCGGACTGCCTCCGGAGGTCTCTATGTCAATTATGGCATACAAGATGGCAGGAGCTCTTTTAACCAATATATAAACTATCCGTTTTCGGATCTCTTCAACCACTTCTTGGCAAAATCGGTCAGGTTCGATTTTACCCTCTCTTCATAAAGGGTTTTAACCCTGTTTACAAGACTGTTGTTTACCTTGTATCCGATATTGTCTATGTATCGTACCGGAAGAACCATGGGTGATGTGCCTGTCATAAATAGAGAGTCAAAATGGGTAACCATTTCTCTTTTAACCGCTTTGTTTACCACCTCTATGTTATTCTCGCCACAGAGCTCCAGAATGTGCTTTCTGGTAATCCCGCCCAGTACCATGTTGTCGGGCGCCGTGTGAAGGGTCTCGTCTTTCACAAAAAAGAGGTTAGACCTGCTCCCCTCGGTAATCTCTCCGCTGCTGTTTACCAGAATAGCCTCATAGGCATTTTCGGCTATAAGCTTGTGGTAGATAGATGATCGCAGCCTGTGGTTTATCAGCTTAATCTCAGGTCTTCTTCTCTCTGCCTCATAAAGGACAGTTCTTACACCCTCACGATATTGCTGCTGGGTCGGGTAGAGAGGCTCTATAAAATAGAGCAGGGCGGTCAGTTTGTTGTCTCTTTTGTAGTTGAGCACTATCTTCAGGTTCGCCTCCCTGATCCCCGCCTCTTTTTTCAGCCTTATCAGATCTCTGGCCAGGGTGGACGGCGATAAGTCCATCTCTCTGCCTGTATGCCTTACGCTCTGCTCCAAACGGGAGATATGGTCTTCGAAGAAGAGCGGCAGGCCGTTAATCATCCTTATAACCTCGTAAACAGCCTCGCCTTCATAAACATCGCTGTTTTTAAAAAGGGCCGACGGTGTCAGTTCACCGTTAACAATGAAGAAATTTCCGTAACATTCGCTCATGACAATAACTCTCTTGAAATAATCAGGTGTGGAGCATATCTGACAGAAATGGCCAGGAGCGCTCCAATTCTCCTCAAAAATAGCCCTTTTACAGCTAGAAACCATGCCATCTCCTCTTATTGCAGTCCGCCTCAGTTACGGTACATTTTTGTGGTGCAGTAAATAGCTGCATGTTTTATATATTTGCAAACTCACAAATAACCATTGCTATGGCAAGTATAAGAGAACTTAAGAAAGATATAGACTACCTCGTTTTTGAGGTTGTATCCGACTCTCTCACCTACGCCGGTATTTCACAGGAGAATGACAGTGAAGAGATATCAGCCATTATTGAAGATGCGGTAGATCTGCGCAACTCTCTGTTTGCAAGGATAAGCAACCGTCCCTCTTCAGACGATGCTGCGGAAGTAAAGGGCTATTACAGATCTGTCAGAAAAGATCTTTTTGAGGGTGTTGACAGGCTGTTTACAAGGCTTAGTGATCTCCCGAAGGGGGAGTAGAGAGTATCTTTTCCCGGTGTGGCCCGGTATGCGGCCTTACGGGTCTATCTCATCGCTTAGCGATACACCATGCTTCAGGGCCCATGCTGCAACCCCCTCTTTGGCGTTGTCTATTATTCCCGGATAGGCCACCCCAAACCTTACAGAGACCCTCTTTTTGTTGTTACCATTTATATGGAGTGACAGTCTCTCTATCTCGATGCTCTCTACCGATAATGCTTCGAACGAGACCGGTCTGGAAGCAATCTGGCTCTTCACGGTTATGGTGTCACCATCTACTTCTATATACCGTGTGGCATGCCCAAGCCCGGAATATATCTGGAAAAGGCCGAAGAGAAAGAGGAATAGCACTGCTATCCAGTAGCTGGCCTCGGGCGACAGTAACATAAAAACTGCCAACCAGGCTGCTGTTAATGCAGCCACAATACCAAAAACAACCTGTACTATTCTTACAAAGCGGTTACTCACTCTTGAATCAAGAGGCAATCGGTTTTTTATATCTTCTGCCATTTTATTCTTCATTGCCGCTCTCTGCCATTGAGCCATCAAGCCCCAGCTCTGCAGCTACATTTCTCATGCCGGAAATGCAACAGGTTATAAGGTCTGCTGTCTCAACTCCCAGAAGTCTGGCTCCCTCCTCTATGACAGAGCGGTCAACACCTGCGGCAAACCTCCTGTCGTTCCACTTTTTTCTGACCGATTTCGCCTTCATGTCAAGAATGCTCTTTGATGGTCTTACAAGAGCTGTTGTCACCACAAGACCCGTAAGTTCATCCATTGCATATAGCGTCCTTTCCATAAGAGACTCCGGCTTAACATCTGTTACTATATTCCAGCCATGGCTCATCACTGCCCTTATATACTCTTCAGGCCAGCCGTTTTCCCGAAGTATCTTTTCTGTCATTTCACAATGACGGTCGGGGTACATCTCATAATCGAGATCATGAATAAGGCCTATTACGCCCCACTTATCGGCATCCTCACCGCTTTTAACTGCCATATATCTCATTACAGCCTCAACGGCCAGTGCATGTTTGTAAAGGCTGTCACTCTTATTGTATTTGCGGAAGAGCTTAACAGCATCTTCACGGGATGGGATATAGCTCATCATTTACTGTTTTATAGGCAACCGCAGAGAGATACTCAATAGGCGCTTAGTCTGTTTCAGTGCAAAAGTAAGAAAAAGTAAGCTCTATCTCTTATCATTAAGTCTTCCGGACCTGATAATTATAAACTGCTTATTTACCGAAACCCCGTTCAGAGACAGAATATAGTGACCGGGAGCGATACCGGGCAGGTCGATAGTCAGCAGGTTGCCTCCTTCGTTCAGGAATCTTCTGGTGGTAAAGAGAGTCCTCCCCGACAGGTCTGTAACTCTTACAGCTACTTTCTCATAGTCGGGTGAACTGATGCTGATGTTGATGCTCTGGTCGAACGGATTGGGGAAGACTCTGGTGTCTGATCCGTTTATCATGTGCGTTACAGAGGTTCTCGTGGTGTCGTTCTCCGGCACATCATCGTTATTATCGAAGCCATAAACAGCTATACTGTATTCACCGTAGAGGGTTAAGTCTGCATATTCGGAGAATGTAACCATTCGCGATTCACCCGGTTGCAGTTGCAGGCTGAAAAACTGAGTTGTGTGCGGGGTCTGTTCATTTACACTGTAGGCAAGATTGAAACCGTTAACAGGGAGCTCACCATTATTTCTAACAATAACAGTTACCGGCTCAAAGTCGAAACTGTCGCTTATGTATGGTGAAACAATATCGATGAGTTCAATATCCCGTTTGACAAAGGCATACGATGGGAAGTCTATCTTGTCTATCCACACACGGTCGCTTCCATGTGTTATGGTGACATCTTTTGAATAACTCCACTCAAGCCTGCTGGTCCCTGATGGCAGGGGTGCGGTAAACATAACCCACCCGCTTTCACCGGAGTCTCTCAGAACCTCCTGATCGTTGATGCTGAACCTGAAGTGATCATAGTTTCTTTCGGAAGAGACCCTGTACCAGAAGCTTACAGAGTCCGGCCAGGGAATAGAGAGGTCAATCTGCAGCGATGTGGACTCGCTGTGTGTTATATGGCCTGATCTTGCACTGAAGTGACCATCAATAGCGTCGTATGAGGTGATCTCCCATGGTACCTGACTCTCATTTATCCAGGGGAAGATATCAAAACTCTGATGTCCGAAACTCTCTCTTGTCAGGCCGGTTCTGATCTCGTAGCTCTTTGATACAGAGTATGCACCGCACTCCAGCTCTAAATCAAATGGGATTATTGTTCCGCGCAGCAGGGTGTCCGAAACGGTTGCCCTGAGCGAAATATCCCTGATTTCGCCTGGTGCAAGAGTTCCTGTTGGCTGTTCGGTGTTGTGGAAGGTGAGCCCCCCGGGTTGTGAGGTTACTCTTATCAGGCCCGCGGTTGCGGCTCCTCCGCTATTGCCGGCGGTCACTACTATATCTACAGTCTCTCCTCTGTCGGCGGCGAAGTTTCCGTTTCCGGTCTCTGTGTCGTCTATGTACATCTGGCGTAGTGAGAGGTCAGGGGCGTTCAGCTTAAGGTCATAGAGTCTGGTTTTAACTGTGGTGTCATGCGCAAAGGTGATGGTGAAGGTTGATATAGCCTGATCGGGTATTAGTTCGTCTATCGTGAATTCAAGCGCCGCACCGGTTGTGACCGAGCTGCCGCCATCAACATCTCCGATATAGAGAGAATCGTTCTTTATGGATACCCAGGGTGATTCTGAAGAAATCTTTATCCAGGATCCCGTAGCTGTTGCCTCCCCACGGTTCGAGACAACGACATCAAGGGCGGCAGTCTCTCCGTACTCTGCCATTCCATTGCCGTTACCGCTGCTGTCATCAATAGATATTGAATCAATCTGAAGTCCGGGAGATTCAATGTCGGCAAAATGTATAGTCTTGATGAGTGGTATCCTGTTCTGTCCGGTTATAACCAACAGAGATGAGTCTCCATCCATACCAGATATATTCAGATCTGCATAACCGGAGGGCCCGACAGATGAGGCGTCCCAGAGCGAATCGGCCGTTGAAATGGCGGCATACAGAAAGGGGGTTGTCTCAATATAGAGTGACCTGGTTCCTGCAGGCAGGGTGTCGGGTAGCTCTATGGTTATCTCTTCCGGAGTTCCTGTGTAAGGTGTAAGTGACGGATCGCCAATAAGGTGGTAGGTCTCCCAGTACCTCCTCTTCCTGTGGCTGCTGCTGGCACTTACCGCCAGGTTACCGGCGAAATTTATCTGTCCCATAGTGTAGTACCAGTCGGAAGGGAGTTCCCCTTTGATATGGAAAAATCTGTCGTAGAATCCGTATTGACCCGATACATATATGGGGTTAAGATCTATGGCTCCGGCTCCGACGGCCCAGTAGTAATCTTCTGCCCAGTAGGCATCGTGGGTGCAGCCGATAAAGCCGATAGCTCCCCTTTCCGGAGTTACCACAAAACGGGTTGCCAGATTGTTGTTTACGGCGAAGTTGCCTGTTCTGCAGGCGTTGCTGATAACCAGAGGGTACATACCTCTGTTGTTAAGCCCTGCAATGTCACTATGACTGAAGGCAGGGCTCTCCCAGGATGTTGTGCTGCCATGTCCGGTGTAGTTCAGGAACCCGATGCCTGAAGAGAGCAGGGCGATTATAGAATCTCTCATCGCTGTCGATTGCGGATAGAGGAATGCTGTTGTGCTTATACCGTTACTATCGTTAAGGTAGTAGGTGGTGGCATAGTTGATATGTCCGTTCATGTATTCCTGATAATGGCTGTCATTACCTGCTGTTATCAGGGCATTGCTATAGAAACTGTTTGTGTCGGCAAAAGAGAAGGTTTCATACTCTATTATCTTCTCTACCACCGCCCTCGCCTCTATGGTGTCTCTGACCGGCAGCCGGCCAATATAGATCTCGGGAATGTAGTCGCCACCCCCTGTGAACTCCCCATAGTAGAGGTCGCTTATAAAGCTTGTTCCCTCAGAGCGGGGTATATGATCGAGGCTTCCTATTATCAGGAGATAGTCAGGAGGTGCAGAGTGTGCGGGTGGATTGTGGAATATAGCCTTTATGGTATCCCTCAGTTCGCGGAAGGTTACCCCCGCGTAATTCTCTCCGCGATAGAGGGTGGTTACCCTGAACCCCTTCGCGGTTTTCCATCTTATAAGGGGCTCTATGGCTTCGCTGAAAATGGTATCGCTTACTATTATCATGCCAAGAGGCTTGCGACTGAAGCCATTTATAAGCTGCTCGGGCGAAAAACTCTTAATATCCTTTCCGGAGAGGAGAGGTTCTTCAGCAGGGAGCCCTCCCATTGCCTTGATGTCAGGTGTGGTAATTTGCCTGATGAATGTGACTTCAATGGTCATGGAGGTAATCACATCGATCCGGTTCGCTGCGGGGTTGTATCTTACCGGGTTTACGGAGAGTGCGGAGAGATGGTTGTCTCGCATCACGCCTATACTCTCTGTTGTCGCGGTATCGAGAACAGTAAAGGCATCCCTTTTATAGTAGTCGCTGTCTATCATAAAGCGCTCCCTCTGTGATGTTTGAGATTTGGGGAATTGGGGCTGAATGGGGAAGAGGTGGCCGCTGGCACCATAATGGTGCGGGTCGATACTCGCTGTTCTTACATCGCTGATAGCTATCTTATAGCTGCCGTAACCTGTTGTGTTCAGTATATGGCTTATAACCGGCAGTGACGGCCTTCCCGGATTATAGATCTCATGGTGTCCGGGAATGGAGAGGGTGTAGAAATCGCCCTCCTCCCTGCTGGCATCTATAAGGGCAATTGAACCGATTTCGTATCTTACCTCTATTCCGGATGGCCCGCTCTCAATAATCTCAAAACGGGGAGCGTCGGTAAGCCTGAATATATGAATGGTATCACCCCCTCTGGCTGCCGGTGCAAGCAGTAGATGTATTATCAGGAGAGCCGTAAGTATGTAAATGAAAGATAGACCCCTTTTCGCCATCTGTATCAACCTCTGTTAAGGTATCCGCAATTTACCAATAAGGGTGCAGACAGGTAACAATTTGTTGTAAATATATGGTTTTTTCAATCTCTTTTATAACTTTGGGAGACGGTTTCAGGGAGCTGCGAGAGGTTCTGTTACGGGGAGAGGCCGGGGAAGTATTGATGATGAGTGCGGTAAGGAAGATGAATCGAATTTTGGTCATTGCCCTTTTTGTTGCGGTGGTGATATCGCCGTTAAAGGGCCAGGTGAACAGATATGGGGTCCCCCTCTATGAGAGTTATAACCTGACTGAGTTTGGTGTGGA
>SLNP01000098.1 GCA_007132995.1 Bacteroidales bacterium
CAGATTCTCCCTGCTTATCCCTATGCCGTTATCTTTAATGGCTATGGAGATGCATCCGGATCTGTTCTTTGTCGAAATGGCTATATGGGGGCGCTCCCTGCAATATTTTATCGCATTGAATATGATATTTGAGAGCGCGTTTGTGATGTGAATCTCATCTGCCAGAACAAGGGGATCGTCCGCCTCTGCCTTTACGGAGATAGTACCACCCCTTTTATTGAGCTGCAGGTTAAAACTCTGACTTACCTTTGCAAGAAGTTCGTGAATGTTGGTCTCTGACCTGTTGAGTTGAAGGCGGGACCTTTCAAAAGCTGCTACCTGAAGAACTGCCTCTACATGGTATTTAAGCTTTTTCGACTCTTCTGCTATCGCTCTGGCCAGGGTGTCGGTGTTGACTTTAGAGCCCGATATTTCTCTGTCTGACATCATCTCGGCGGCCAGCGATATTGTCGATATCGGTGTCTTTAGCTCATGGGTCATGTTGTTAACAAAGTCATTCCTTATCTCTGAGAGCTTCTTCTGACGGAATATTACCATAAAGGTTCTTGCAGAGAGAATCAGCAAAAGGGCTGTGAAAATTATCGACGAAAACCCCAGCACACCTATCTGGAGAAACCTGTGTCTCTCTTCATCGACAAAGTGCAGATGAATACGGTTTGGCCCCGGAATAGGGTCGTTCGGGAAAAGCTGTCTTATAAATGTATTGAGTCCGTAAGACTGTTCGAACCCCGGGGTCTGGTAAACAACATCTGACCTGCCGGATGTTATGGAAAACTCAAAATCGAGATCGATGCCGTTTCTTTTGAAGGCCTTCCTCAGTTCGCTCTTTACAAATATGGGGTCAACTCTGTCGTGCAGGTCAGGTATGCTCCCAAGTATAGACATTACGGTTGTTTCAACCAGCATATATTTGTTACTTATTCTCTGAGGCGCACCCATCGATAGGCCATCCTCTATCTCTTCCTGTACCACCTCTCCCTGAAACAGCCCGTAACCTGTCATGGGGTGTGGGTGTCGTGGACTCAGTATTATTCTTTGCCCTTCCCAGGCTATTACTACCTGATCATCGACCATCTCTACCATATCGCCCATAGATCCCGGCATGCCATTTATAAGGCCGTCGCCCTGCAGTTTTCTGTCGACGGTTGAACCGGGCGGATATATGGCAGTTACTGTGTCATATTGGGAGGCCTCACTTGCCAATATTTCAAAAACCTCATTCAGCTCAAGCTTCCTGACAACTGATTCGAGGGCACTGTTTGTAAGGTAGCGAAACTGCTCATCTTTTATCTGTATGGCGTGACCTATCCAGTATACCTGAATGTATATCAGTCCCGATAGCGTTATCGCGAAAAGTGTGGCAAGAAGAACTATGTTCTTACGCTTCATGCAGACAAAAATAGTAAAAAATCTCGCGGTTAACAAAGATTAATTATAATTAACGGCAAAATTTTCACCTTTTTTTCCTTTTTTCGGCGAAACCGCCAAACAAATCTGGCACGCTATTTGTTTATTGGTTAGTGAGGTTTTTTCATAGGTTAGGTTAGTTTTAGGGTTAACAACAATGAGGGAGCACCGCCCGGTGCTCCCTCATTATTTTGTGCCCTTACCTACTGTGCCAATAGGTGCGATCTGCTATTCGGTTCCTGCGAGAAGTAACTCGGCTATACCCCGTTCCAGCCTGTGCCCCTCTATTATTATTGCTGCAGTAATATCATCTCTTCCGGCAGGCAGGGCTCTTATCTCTTTTTCATCGGCAGCCGTTGCCCCTTTAATAATTAGCAGGTAATCTATTCCCCTGAGACTTGGGGTGAGCATATTGCCGCTCTCCGCTTTCATTGATACCAGCGACACCACTTTTGTGCCCTCTTCTTTCCGGGCGGTAAAGCGACTGAATACTAGTTTTTTGCTGCTCTTTTTGTCTCTTATTTCAAGGGGAGCAGATATTCTCAGATCTGTTCCAAGCAGAGAGTTTACTCTTATTGAGAGTTTATGGATTGGCGCAAGAGTAGATATTCCTGCAAAGAGTGTGGTTCCATTAAAACCCTCTTCTGGCAGCTCAAGCTTAACTATCTTCTGTCTGCTCATACACTGATTAATGTCTAATGTGCTGCTGTACAGGCGATAGCGCCTTGTTGTCCGGAGCCGGCACGATGCTTTCGGCTAAAAGGTTGTCCGGTTCTGGAATATAAGCGGCGGGGGGATGTTCAGTTAATGCAGTCCGGTTGTTCCCTATTATGCTTTCCTGAATACTACCGATGCGTTATGTCCGCCGAAACCAAAAGTGTTACTCAGGGCCACATTGACCCTTCTATTCTCAGCTTTGTTCGGGGTTATGTTCAGATTCTGATCAATATCGGGATCGGGAACAGAGAAATTTATCGTCGGAGGCACAATGTCGTCGTGTATTGCCATGATTGCTGCTATGGCCTCTACCGCACCGGCTGCCCCCAGGAGATGCCCTGTCATAGATTTGGTTGCACTGATATTAAGTTTATAGGCGTGATCACCAAAAAGTCTTACTATGGCGTTTGTCTCGGCAATGTCGCCTAATGGTGTTGCCGTTCCGTGCACATTGATATAGTCAACCTCGTTCAGGGCTATGCCGGCCTGATCAAGTGCCTGCTTCATTACCTTCATGGCTCCGTCTCCCTCAGGATGCGGTGCTGTAAGGTGGTAAGCGTCTGCCGTCATACCTGTTCCCACCAGCTCTGCATATATATTGGCACCTCTCGCCTTGGCATGTTCATACTCTTCGACGATTAAGGCACCAGACCCCTCGCCCATAACAAATCCGTCACGGGTTTTGTCGAAAGGTCTGCTAGCGGTCTTATACTCATCGTTATTTGTTGAGAGTGCCTGCATTGAGTTGAACCCTCCCAGACCCGGCTCATTTATTGCCGCTTCAGAGCCGCCGGCAACAAATATGTCGGCTTTATTGAGTATTATGTAGGTGTAGGCATCTATCAGACTGTTGGTAGCAGAGGCACATGCTGATACAGTAGAGAAGTTTGGACCCTTGAAACCATACTTGATAGAGATAAGACCTCCGGCTATGTCACTGATCATACGCGGGATAAAGAAAGGGCTGAAACGGGGAGTTCCATCGCCCGTAACAAAACCCTTTACTTCCTGCATCAATGTCTCTATCCCTCCGATTCCGGATGACCATATAATACCAACCCTCTCTTTGTCGACAGTGTCGGTGTCAATACCAGAGTCTTTAATTGCTTCTTCTGTAGCGATATGCGCGTACTGCGTAAAGAGGTCCATCTTCCTGGCCTCTTTCCTGTCGAAATGATCTGAAGGGTTATAACCTTTTAGCTCACAGGCAAATTTTGTCTTGAACTTCGACGCGTCAAAATTCCGGATAATATCGGCACCACTGACCCCTTCGCGGAGATTCTCCCAGTACTCCTGAAGATTATTTCCTATTGGTGTCAGGGCTCCCAGCCCGGTGATAACAACCCTCCTCATAAACAGTCTTTTTTTACGCAGTATTACTTCGCATTCTCTTCAATATACTTAATGGCCTCGCCAACAGTGCTGATGCTCTCAGCCTGATCATCAGGAATACCGATGTTGAACTCCTTTTCGAACTCCATGATAAGCTCTACAGTGTCAAGAGAATCTGCACCAAGGTCGTTGGTAAAACTCGCCTCGGGAGTAACCTCCGATTCATCAACTCCTAGTTTGTCGACGATGATCTGCTTTACTTTTGTCGAAATATCAGACATACCAATTAATTTTTAGTTAGTATTTAAAAAATGAACCCTGCAAAGAAATATATTTGTACCATATTTTTCAAATCATTTCTGAAAAAACTGAAGCTCCATGGCTGTAACTGCCTTATATGCTGTGTAATGATATGCCGATTTGTCAATTTCCCGACTTCGGCTACAAATGCTATAATATGCTATATATGAAAAAGATAGCCCTCTTTGCCTCCGGTTCCGGAACCAATGCCGAAAACCTGATAAAATATTTTTCGAACGGAAAAAAGGCCAAAGTTGTTGCGGTTTTTACAAATAACCCCAAAGCCTTTGTGATAAAACGCGCTGAGAGGTTGGGGGTAGATGTGGTTATTTTCGACCGCGGCGCACTTTACGATAGTTCGGAGCTGGCAGATGAGCTCATATTCCGGGAAATTGACCTTATTGTTCTGGCCGGTTTCCTGTGGAAGATTCCGCCCTCACTGACAGAGATATGGCGCGACCGCATAATCAATATACATCCTGCCCTTCTTCCGGCGTACGGTGGCAGGGGTATGTATGGCGAACATGTGCACAGGGCAGTGCTGGATGCGGGAGAGACCCGCTCCGGTATTACCATTCACTATGTTAATGAGGAGTACGACAAGGGTGACACAATTTTCTCCGCAACCTGCGATGTGCTGCCGGGCGACACGCCCTCTTCACTGGCCGATCGTATTCACCAGCTTGAGTATAAGTACTATCCCCGTGTTATTGAGGAGATAGCAGAGAGGCTCCCTCCGGTTCAATCCCGGCAGAGATAAGCAGTGGTACAATTACCTCTTTGACAACTGCAAACCGCTCCCTGTTCTCATCTCTAACGGGATCTACAGGAGGCGACTCGACTCTTAACGGATCTACTGGTGTGCCGTGCCTGAAAACCCTGAAATCGAGGTGCGGCCCCGTGGCCAGGCCACTGCTGCCAACATAGCCTATCACCTGACCTTGCTTTACTGGCACCCCCGCCCTTATTCCCGGGCCAAATGACTGAAGGTGCATATAGGCCGTTGAGTAGACGCTGTTGTGCCGTATTCTTACTATTCTGCCTGCAGCCGCTTCATAGGCAGTTGATGTAACAACCCCATCACCTATTGAGACAACGGGTGTTCCGGCGGGCGCCGCATAGTCAACGCCCAGATGGGGCCTTCTGACCCTGAGAATGGGGTGCATTCTGCTGTGGGAGAAGCCTGACGATATCCTTGTATATGTCAGTGGGGCCTTTAGGAACTCTCTCCTCAGGCTGTTTCCCTCTTCGTCGAAATAGCCGGTTGTGCTGTCCTGCCTGAACGGGATTGCCAGCATATCGCGGCCGGCATGGTTGAAGAGAGCACCATGTATCATGGCTATGCCATCACTATCACCCCTTCTGTACACCTCCTCGTATACCACATTGAAGTGGTCTCCGGGTTTGAGGGCGAAAAAATCGATGTTCCATGCATATATCTCGGCCAGCTCGATAGCCAGCAGTGTGTTGCCTCCCGCATTGGCAACGGCATTCCACAATGAGCTCTCAATGGTTCCGGAGATAAATTTCAACTTGTAATCTTCGCCATATTGGTAGTCAAATACTGCCGGATCATCTTTCAGCCTGAATATGTACGAGAGGCGTCTGTCATGCTCATACACCATATATGAAGGTCTTTGAGCGCTTTCATCTTTGCGGAAGAATATGTACCTGTTTCCCGACCTTACCCTTGCCGGATCGAATGTGCCCTCTATGTTGGCGGTTATGTTAAGTGCCTCCTGATAGGAGAACCCTGCCGACATGATTATTGAGGATATCACCTGGTTACGACCCACTCTGCCCGCCTCTTCAATGTAGTCTGCCGGAATGACTCCGTATAGCAGTTCCTGATCAGCCTGGCCGGGCTGGTTCTCTGCGGTGACCTGCTCTCCGTGATATGAATGGTCGGCGTTCTCCCGCTCAGTAACACTGCAGGAGAGTAGAAGTGCGATAGATAGTGCCGCTACCGCAACTACCTTTGTCACACCCTTCGCCATGACACCATAGTGTGACTGTATACCTAAATTCAATAGAGATCTCTGCATGGCACCTCCGGCAGGTTAAACAACTACATTTATGATTCTCCCTTTTACAAAGACTATCTTCTTGGGTTTGCCGCCTTTAAGCCATCTTGCTGTTCTCTCGTCACTCATCACCTCATTTTCCGCCTCCGGGGGTGTTGCGCTTAACGGAAGCTCCAGCCTGAACCTTAACTTGCCATTGAAAGAGACCGGATACTCGAAAGAGTCCTCTTTCAGGTAACTCTCATCGTATGGGGGCCACTCCTCATTACTGATGGTGTTGTTGTTGCCGAGCACCCTCCATAGCTCTTCAGCAAGGTGGGGTGCAAAAGGTGCAAGAAGAAGTACAAAGATCGAGGCTGTTTCTCTTGTGACAGTTCCCTGCTTCATCATACTGTTAAGCAGAATCATCATGGCCGAAATGGCAGTGTTAAACCTCATTTCAACTATATCACTCTCAACCTTTTTAATGGTTTTATGGAGAAGCTTCGCCAACTCGCTGTTCTCTGTACCGTTGTTGTTTATATTTTCACTTCCGGCAATAAACCTGTAGCCTCTGGCAAGGAAAGAGTGCACCCCTTTAACGCCCTTCTCATCCCACGGCTTGGTCGCCTCAAGTGGTCCGATAAACATCTCATACAGTCTCAGAGAGTCTGCCCCGTATCTCTCTATCACATCATCCGGATTTATGACATTTTTGAGAGATTTCGACATTTTGGCCACTATCTGCTTCAGCTCTTCGCCACTCTCTTTGTGATAAAACTTACCCTCTCTCTCCTCAACCAGATCGGAGGCTATTTTTGCCCCCGCCCTGTTTTCGTAGGCAAAGGCGAGTATCATTCCCTGATTGAAAAGCTTTTTGAAGGGCTCATCGGTTGAAACTACTCCCAGATCGTAGAGCACCTTGTGCCAGAAGCGGCTGTAGAGCAGGTGTAAAACAGCATGTTCGGCTCCTCCCACATATAGGTCTACAGGCATCCAGTACCTCTCTTTGCGTTGATCAAAAATGGCATTCTCATTACCCGGATCAATATATCTCAGGTAGTACCAGCACGATCCGGCCCACTGTGGCATTGTATTGGTCTCTCTTCTCCCCCTGCGACCGTCGGCTGTAGTGATGTTGACCCACTCTTCTGCGTTGGCAAGCGGTGACTCTCCCTTCTCGCCGGGATGGTAGTTGGTAAGCGGAGGCAACTCTACCGGCAGATCCTCTTCATCGACAACACTGATGGTGCCATCTTCCCAGTGAATAAGAGGGAAAGGCTCGCCCCAGTATCTCTGACGGCTGAAGAGCCAGTCGCGTAGCTTGTAGTTTGTTTTTGGCGACCCCGCCCCCTTTTCGGTAAGCCATCTGGTAATAACCTCAATACCCTCTGCCTTGCCAAGGCCGTTTATATCAATGCCGCGGGTGCTGTCGGAAGAGTTTATGTAGTGGCCGTCACCACTCCAGCACTCCTTTGCGTTAAGTACTCTCTCTCTCTGTTCCTGGCAGTCGGTTGCCGGATCTATTATGCACTCAACCGGAAGTCCGAACTTGCCTGCAAACTCAAAGTCGCGTTCGTCATGGGCCGGTACAGCCATTATGGCGCCAGTGCCGTATCCCATAAGTACATAGTCGGCTATCCAGACAGGTAGTCTCTTGCCGTTAACGGGATTGATTACGAATGAACCGGTAGGCACTCCGCTCTTCTCTCTTGCCAGATCGGTGCGCACCAGGTCTGACTTAACCATAGCCTTGCTTATGTACTCTGCCGCACTCTCTCTCATCCCGGGAGTTATCAGTCTCTCCGCCAAAGGATGTTCAGGTGCCAGTACCATATATGTTGCACCAAAAAGTGTATCTGGCCGTGTTGTATACACCTTAATGGTATCTTTACCATCTTCCGTTTCAAAAAGCACCTCTGCCCCTTCAGACCTGCCTATCCAGTTCCTCTGCATCTCCTTGATCCCCTCGGGCCAATCCAGGCTGTCGAGACCTTCAAGCAGTCTCTCCGCGTAAAGGGGTATTCTCAGCAGCCACTGCTTAAGGTTCTTCCTTATTACCGTATTATCGCACTTTTCGTGGGTTCCGTCAGAGAGAACCTCTTCGTTGGCACATACTATGGCACACGATTTACACCACCATACGCTGGCATCATCATAATATGCCAACCTTCTGGAGTCGATCCACTCCTGCACGGCAGCCGCTCCCTTAGCGGTTATCTCTTCAGGAATGGATAGTTCACTGACCGGTCGCCCCCTGTTCTCATTATGGTCAAACCATGTGTTATAGAGTTGTATAAATATCCACTGTGTCCATTTATAATAGGCAGGATCTGTGGTATTGATCTCCCTGTCCCAGTCATAGCCAAGCCCTATAGCCTTTATCTGCCTCCTGAAGTTACTGCAGTTCTCTGCCGTGGTTATGGACGGGTGGGTGCCGGTCTTCATTGCATACTGCTCTGCCGGCAGTCCGAAAGCGTCCCAGCCCATCGGGTGAAGTACATTGTACCCTTTCATCCGTTTATAGCGGGCAATTATATCTGTTGCCGTATAACCCTCGGGATGCCCTACATGCAGCCCCGATCCGCTGGGGTAGGGGAACATGTCGAGAATATAGTATTTGCGCGGGTTGCTGTAGTCATCTTCGGTTTTGAAAGTTTTATTGACCTCCCAGTACTCCTGCCACCTTCTCTCTATATCCTTGAAATTATAATCCATAGCGGATAACTCTTTTCTTAATTATGAGTTGTTGAATATGACCACCAAGGTGGCTCTTTAAGCTTGCGAAATTATGAAATCTTTGTGAGAAAGCAGCCAAAACCCTGCTTCAGGCGTCGAAGTTAAGATTGTAATCTGTTTTGAAAAGTGGAGTTTTGGTTATACTTTTGGGGCGGTTTTTTATACCGGTCCCGTAGTTCAATGGATAGAATAACAGATTCCGGTTCTGTAGGTTGTGGGTTCGAGTCCCGCCGGGATCACCAAAAGGTAAGCCGTAATATACAGGTTGCGTCCCCCGTTGGGATCACCAGAAGGTAGCCGGAATAAACCGGTTACGCTTCCCGCCGGGGTTGCGTGTTGAGGTTGGGAGTTACCCTCTCAACCTTTATGTGGAAATAGTTAAAGGCCCGGCCCCGACCATATACCATAACATATATTGGATATGGCAATTATGCTAACCGGCTGGCTATATAACCTCTATATCGAAGAAGGCCTTCCCGGAGTGCTGCGGTTAAAACTCATTTGCCTAATATTTTTTCTCTGTTATATTTGCACACCATTTGAAAAGCAGGGTTGCTTATGATCGAGACAGCTGTAAGGCTTCTGCCTCTTTTTATCGGACTCCTTTTTCTGGCCGGTTTATCGGTACCCCTTACCCACAGGATCGCAGGTAAGCGTCTTGGTCTCTATCTTTCGCTATTTCCGCTTCTTCTTTTTCTCTCACTTCTATTGCTCTTCCCACTCTTTAAAGAGAGTGGCGCACCTGTAACCCCTGGCTTTTTCGAGCTGGTGGAGTCTGTCAATTTCTCCTTCCGGCTTGACGGGCTTAGTGTTGTTTTCGGAATGATGATAAGCGGGATAGGTTTTTTTGTGCTTCTCTACTCTGCCTACTATATGGCTGGCTATGACAGGCAGTCCCATTTCTATCTCTACCTGATGCTCTTTATGGGAGCTATGACAGGTCTTGTTTTTGCCGACAACCTCATAGCGCTCTTTATTTTCTGGGAAATTACGAGCGTAACCTCATTCCTGTTAATAGGCTTTAATCATGATTCGTCAAAGTCGAGGCAGGCTGCTCTTCAGTCACTGCTGATAACCGGTTTCGGCGGACTATGTCTGCTCTTTGCAATAATATTGACAGGAGAGGCCTCGGGCACCTACCGGCTGAGCGAGATGCTAGCCTCCGGGTTCTCTCTCAGGGGCGATGCGAGCTATAATCTGGTATTTGTTCTGGTGCTTATTGCAGTGACCACCAAGTCGGCTCAGTTCCCATTCCATTTCTGGCTGCCCGGCGCCATGCAGGCACCGACACCGGTTAGCTCATACCTCCATTCGGCTACAATGGTAAACGCTGGCATATTCCTTCTTTTAAGGGTTAACCCCATTCTTGGAGATACCGCTTTGTGGCAGATCTCCCTTATTTTTACCGGAGGTATAACCATGTTTCTGGGAGCCCTCTTCTCACTGGGGCAGAATGATCTCAAAAGGATACTGGCCTTCACCACCATAAGTGCCCTGGGCACAATGGTCATTCTTATAGGTATAGATACGGTGCAGTCTATAAAGGCCGCTATTCTCTTCTTTATAGTACATGCTCTCTATAAGGGTGGGCTATTTATGATGGCGGGAATAATAGACAAGAGTACCGGAACAAGAGATGTTACGGTTCTCTCAAAGCTTGGTAGAGGCCTGCCCATGACATCTCTGGCCGGGCTGCTTGCCCTTATATCTATGGCTGGTCTTCCCCCTATGCTTGGGTTTATTGGTAAAGAGCTTATCTATGAGGCCAAACTTGAAACGGCTATTGTATCATGGGTTGCGCTACCTCTGGGCATTGGCGCCAACATGATTATGGTGGCAATCTCAATAACGCTTGTGAAAGACCTCTTTATAACAGGCTCCGCGACAGGAGCGACTCCTCTTAAGTACCGGGAGAGTCAGTACCCCTGGTACTTCATGGCCGGAACAGCAGTTCTCGCTATTTCGGGGCTTATTCTCGGACTGGTGCCGGGTGTTCTTGACCTTATGGTGGGCCATGCCCTTGGCTGGAGTCTCAACAGCTATGGTGAGGTGCACCTATCAATTTGGCACGGTTTTAACAAAGCGCTTGTCGCAAGCATTATTACCGTTCTACTTGGCATTACCCTTTTCCGGTACCGCACTAGGGTCAAGCCGGTGGTGGTATCTCTTATCGCCTGGTTCGACAAGATGTTCCTTCCTGAACTGTTTGCCAGTGCCATATCGAAGTTCATGAGCGTGGCAGCCTCCAACACCAAAAGATTGCAGCACGGTTATCATCGCTTCTATCTCATAACCTTCTTCGTGGTTATACTTCTTTTGCTGTTGATATACTTCCTTAGCCCCGGAGGCGGAGTCGCCTTTCCCGACCGCCAATATACTCCGTTCAGACTCAATGTTGTTCTCATGCTCTTTATATCATCGCTGGCCGTTCTCTTTGCCGTCTTTTCAAAAGGTCGCCTCTCGGCAATACTGGCTATGGGAGTTGTGGGTTATGGAATAGCGATGCTCTATCTCTTCTTCGGCGCTATAGACATCTCTATTACCCAGTTTCTTATCGAGACAATTCTGATGGTGCTCTTTGTCATGGTTGTTATTAAGCTTCCCCGTTTTGCGGTTCTTTCAACACCAGGCTCAAGGCTGCGAGACGGAATAATATCGGTAGCTTTTGGTGCGGTGGTGACTATAGTGCTTCTCAATGTACGGCTTATAGACCTCAATGAGCCGGTTTCGACATTTTATGCCGAAAGGGCCTATATAGAGTCGTTCGGAAGAAACATTGTCAATGTTATTCATGTTGACTTCAGGCCTCTCGATATTGTGGGCGAGATAACCGTGCTTACCCTGTCGGCGGTTGGAGTCTATGCTCTCTTCAATATTAAGGTAAAGAGAGCTTCTAAAGGTGTGGGGGAGGAGGAGAGATGAAAAATATTATTCTTGAAAAAATAGCCGGGTTCTTTCTGGTGCTTATGTTGCTCTTCTCGGTAATCATATTTATCAGGGGGCATAACAATCCCGGAGGCGGTTTTATTGGAGGAACCGTGGCCGCCGTCGGTTTCATCTTCTATGGTATTATTCACGGGGTAGAGAGAGTAAAAAGGCTTGTAAGGATAACCACTATTGAGATGATGGGTGCCGGTTTGCTTATGGGAATAACCGCACTCTCTATCTCATCCTTTGCAGGTATGGAGCCGGCTACTGCCATCTGGTTTGAGTTTACCCTCTTCAACTCTTTCGATCTGCATCTCGGAACCCCACTGCTTTTTGACGCGGGCATCTACTTCGTGGTTACAGGGGCCTATCTCTCTATAATAATAAGTGTAATGGAGGTGTTGAAATGGAATTAGCGATTGCGATATTCATAGGGCTGTTATACTCATGTGGCATCTACCTGGTTCTCCGCAGAAGCATTGTAAAGGTGATTCTGGGCATATTTGTTCTGGGCAACGCCACAAACCTCATTATTTTCCTTGCGGGTGGTGTAGAGAGCAGGGGTAAATGTTTTATACCCAAGAGTGAAGAGGCCGCCGATCCGTCGCTCATACTCGACCCGCTTCCTCAGGCACTAATTCTTACAGCACTTGTTATCAATCTGGGTATCGCTGCCTATGTACTCGCTCTTAAATACCGTTATTTTGAGGTTACAGGAACGCACGATCTTGACCAGATGAAAAACACCGACCAGCCATGACAGTATTTGCCCCGATCATAATACCGCTTCTCTATGTGATTGCTGCCCTTATGACCAGGTCAAAGCAGTTCAAGCAGAGCTTTGCAGTGGTAGCGGCTGTCGTTAATCTGTTATGGGCACTCTACCTGGTCTATACTGTCAACATTAACGAGATGGTGGTGAGCCATACCGGATCAAGGCCTGCCCCGTTCAGCATTGTTCTGGTTGCCGACCGCTTCAGTGCCCTTATGGTTCTTGTTTCGGCCTTTCTCTTTCTGGCAACTACAATCTACTCTATAAGAGCTATAGACGAAACCAGGAAGAAGAACGGCTTCTTCCTTCTCTCATTCGGCATATTGACCGGAGTGAACGGAAGCCTGATGGCCGGAGACCTCTTCAATCTCTATGTCTGGTTTGAGGTTATGCTAATGGGGTCGTTTATCCTGATAAGCTTCGGAGGCGAGAAGCAGCAGCTGGAGGGGGCCATTAAGTATTTGATATTAAACCTCATAGGGTCATTTTTTCTTCTGGGAGGAGTAGGTATCCTGTATGGGGAGGTTGGTACCCCCAATTTTGCAGACCTCTCCCAGAAGATATCAGCATCTGAAGAGCTCTTCTCAATGCTTACCCCGGCACTGGTTCTCTTTGTGGTAGGCATAGCAATAAAGGCTGCGCTCTTCCCCTTCTTTTTCTGGTTGCCCGCCTCATATCACACCCCTCCGCCTGCTGTAACCGCCCTCTTTGCAGGGCTGCTCACCAAGGTTGGTATCTATGCGCTTATAAGGGTCTACACCCTTGTGCTCTATCAGGACGACACCTTCTGGAATCCGTTTATTATGTGGATGGGGGTGTTATCGATGGTTATAGGTGTGTTAGCGGCTTCGTCGCAGCGCGATTTCCGTAAAATATTGTCATTTCATATAATAAGCCAGATAGGTTATGTCGTGATAGGGCTTGCCTTCTTTACAGTCAAGGGGCTGGCTGCCGCCATATTTTTTCTTGTTCATAATATGCTGGCAAAGACCAACGCCTTTCTGGTGGCAGGCTGGGTTCATAAGGAGCGGGGTCACCTCGACCTGCAGGGGTTGGGAGACATGTTCCGTAAGAGTACACTCTGGGGAACCCTCTTCTTTGTCTCTGCATTCAGTCTGGCCGGACTTCCCCCGTTAAGTGGCTTTGCCGGCAAGTTCCTGGTTATCAAATCCGGTATTATGGCAGGAGAGACAGCAGTGGCCATGGTGGCCCTCTTTGTTGGCTTCTTTACCCTCTTTTCAATGGTTAAGATCTGGGTAGAGGTGTTCTGGAAACCCGATCCCGTCACCACATCGCCGGCTGTTGCAGCCGGCATTGACTCCGGAAATTCGGGTCTGATGCTTTTCTCCTCAGTAATGATGGCTGTGGCAATAATTGCGCTGGGAGTTTTTGCCCGGCCTTTTGCTGAGTTTTGCGAGGCGGCCGCCGCAGATCTGCTTGATCCTGAAAAATACCGGAGTTTTGTACTTTTGAGCGATTGAAGATATGCTGTCCGTAAGAGTTGCGCGCGGCAGTAAACAGATAACAAATAAGTATGGTAAGAGCTGTAATAAGATATATGGTACGGGCCTTTAACCTGGCGATACTCTTTGTCTACTTTTTGACCAAGGTTGTTGTTTCGGGTTGGAGTGTCGCCTGGGCGGTGCTGAGGGGATATCGTGGCGACAAGTGGGGTACAGTCAGATACCACACCACCATAGAGTCACCCTGGGGAGTTGTTTTGCTGTTCAGTATTATAAGCATGACCCCCGGCTCACTCAGCATGGATATTGACAGGGAGAGGCGGGTAATAGATGTGCACCTTCTGAGAGAGAGCGGCCGCGATGATTTTCTGCGAATCACCGGCCGTATTGAGCGAATGATAAAGAGAGTCTTTTCCGAGAAACCTATTAAACCCGGGCAGATTATAGAGACTCAGTAAATGAAGCAAGTAGCAAGAGGCAATGAGTAGTACAGATTTTTTGGATATTTCAGTGCGAATAGCGATGCTGATAATGACAGTCAGCCTGCTATTCCCTTTCTACAGACTCTACAAGGGCCCCACTCTGCCCGACCGGGTGGTAGCACTTGATCAGATAGCCGCTATAGTTATAGGGCTTATATTTTGTGACGCCATAGCAGAGGGTGATGATATGTTGCTCGATGTTGTTATAATAGTCTCATTCGTTCTTGTATTCGGATCGGTTATAATAGCTCATTATCTGTACAAAAAGGAGACAACTTAATGAAAGAGATAGTTACAGCCATACTTATTCTTACCAGCTCTCTGGTTATTCTTGTGGCATCGATAGGGATTGTGCGCTTCAGGAATCTTTTCGCAAGGGTACATGTAGTGACCAAAGTGTCATCCTTTGCCCTCGTTATTCTGTTTGTTGCGGCAAATATCTTCTTCTCATCACTGAGGGTGACAGGTATTACCCTGCTTGCTTTCGTGTTGATCGTGCTGATGTCGCCTGTTGCCGCTCATGTGATAGTAAAGGTTACCAGAAAGCTTAAGATAGAAGACACCCTCGACGATTAATCTCTCATCACCACCAGCCGTCCGACACTTTTTTTGCCACTCTCACCCCTGAACTCCACTATGTACAGCCCCGGTCTGAGAGGTGAGATATCGACCTCACGGGTTCCTTCAATATCCTTTTCAAGCATAAGAATTCCGTTGGTACTCATAACCCTCATAACGGTTCTCTCTGTTACAGGTACGGTAATTGTGTTAACTGCCGGGTTGGGGAAGAATTCGGCCGGGCTTTCCAGATTACGGGTGCCGGCAGGCGCCCTCTCTACCCTGAAGTCATCAATCAACACACCGCCTTTCCAGAAAGAGCTTCTTAGTGCGAAGTAGTAGGTTCCCGGTAGGTTGGTGTTAAATACTGCCCTTGCCAGAACATAGTCTCCGTAATTGACATCGGCGTCTGTGAATATAACAGACGATACCAGCCTTCCGTTATGCCTGTCGCGGCTGCCGTGAAGAGAGAGGGTTTCGGTATCACCGGGCACCAGATTACGGTACCGGAAAGTGATAAGATAGCTGCTGTTGCCTGACATGGCGATGCCCGGGGTGTAGAACCACTGAGATGAGTATCCCCTGTTTCTTATCACAGGGGCGGCATTGGCTGAGTAGCTCTGATCGGTTGAGAGTTCCCACTGGGTCGCTCCCCCCTCTGCCTTCCAGCCTCTGGGGAGCAGATCAGGCTCTGCCGTTGCGAACTGCTCCATGTATGGCAGAGATACTATCCTGTATATGCCCGACCTGACAGATGCCGTTGCCGGCTCGGAGTATATACCGGAATAGTCATCGACAACGCTCCAGACTGTATAGTGGTAGCGTTCATCACTCTCCAGTCCGGTGTGGCTGAAAGAGGTCTCCTGTCCCCGGTATATTACCTTGCCGGCATCACCGATCTGATCGCCCGGCTGGTAGCTAAGCGGCGGCTCCGGAACAATTGACTCAGGGCTTCGTGACACCGCTACCATATAGGTTGCATTTACGGCGCTCCCTGTCCATGAGATATTTATCTCATCATCGCTCCTGGGGGTGAGTTTCAGGTTGCCCGGTATGCCTGCACCGGCAACAAAGGTCATGCTGTCACCATGATGTTTTATGTTACTTATAAATAGCGACACCGGGGTTCCGTCCTGAAGGAAGGGAGAGGGATTACTCCCTTCATCGAACCTGCTGCGTCCTGCCAGGTCTGAGAAGTGGGCACTGTTTAAACTGCCCATAACCTCCGGCTCATCACCCCCCGGCCTGAAGATATATACCTCGTCTGGTGGCCCCTGCGCGTTTCCCCTTATAGTGTGGTTTACCCTGGAAATAATCAGGCCCTCACCCGGCAGGGTAGATTCGTACCAGCCGCTTCTCTGACGATATTCGAGGGTAAAAAACTGATTACTGCTTCCCGGAACAGCAATCCGGTATATATTTGCCCTGTCAGAGTTGAGCGGATACAGAGTGTATCTGCCAGGTTCGGTTATCTCCGGTATTGAGTCTATCCAGCGGCCGTAGTAGTACTTCATCCATCCGGTCATGTGCCCTCTCCCGCTCGCCATTATATCCCATCTTCCCACAGGCACAAAGTTGTTGTTGTATCTGTAAAGATCGGGGGCACCGAGTGCGTGAAACATCTCATGCGCGAAGGTTGTAATGGTTACATTCTCCATCTGGAAGGTGTAGCCGTAAACCCTTTTGCCCCAAAGCGAAACATTATAGGTGTAGAGCACCCAGCGGTGAGGCCAGAGAAGATCGCCCCACCCATCGACACCACCCCTTATAATGAAGGCGACATTGTCGAAAAGCCCGTCCTCGTTGATGTCAAAATCGACACCTTCCGGCTTTTCATAGTTCTCTTCGATGTAGCTTACAGCCCTGGCAAGCAGCTGGTGCTCCCTTATACGACGCTGGTTTGAACCCTGGTAACCGTCGGGATTTGTCACCTCGTGGTAGGGCCTGAAATAGTCTCTCGGAAACGGATCCTGATAACTTATATTGAGTTCTGTGCCGCCCGGCTTGTGATAGCTCACCATATCGAGCCGGCCGTATGACACCTCTCTGTAGTAGTCCCTTACCGATGTTGCTGAGAGAGAATTGAGGCGACTTTCATAGTGAGATCTTGATGTGGTAAATTCAGTCTGGTCACTGAATCTGATATATATTACCAGATTACTGAAGGTGCCGCTCCACTTGGAATCGTACTCTATGCCCGCCTTTTTATTCTGCTTCGCCACCTCCTTGTAGAATGCGGCTCTTATAGCCTCGACATTCGATGGGACGGTGACCGGTTTCAGCCCTTCAATCAGTAAGGGGTCGGTCTCTCCGACCCGGTATTGCGACAGGGTGAATAGCGTATCGTCCTGAAATGCATAGTAGTAGTAGAGGTCATCACCCTGAATTACGGCATAACCATCCCTGTCATGCATATAGTTGAAGAACTCATCCCCCGAAACAAACAGGTGAAGAGAGCTCATATCGGGAAGTTCTAACCTTACAGGATGGTAGTGCAGGGGTGCTCCGCCGGCGGTATGAGTCATTGGCGTCAGCAGCACCGTTAACAACATCAGTAATGCATAACGGTAAATCATCGGTCAGCGGTTATAGTTGGCGGAGGGTATTGTTGTAACTCTGCCGGTGGTAAAAATATAAAAAAAGATGGGCCGCCCCTCACCCGGGACGGCCCATCTTTCATATCTGATACAAAGGGTTGATCTAATCGAGGGTGATACGATCAACCGGTGTGTTTGCATACATAATTCTCAGAGCGTTGGCCCGGCGCAGTGCCTGCTTAACATCGGTCACAATGCCCATCTGGGTATCCTGGTCAATTTTCAGAGATACCACCATGCGTGACTGCGCAGCCTCGTCTCTTGCTTCGCGCTCCTGAGTAATGAATTCAAATATATCCTCTACCTCCCTGAAGGCGTCGTTAAGCTGTATCAGAGGCTCCGTACCAAATGAAGCCTGCAGAGGCTCAATGGGTACACCTATGTAGATAAAGCTTGCATTTGACTTGTTCTCCAGCTCTCTTCCCTCGGTAGCGTCAGGAAGCACGACATTAATCATCAGCTCTACTTCACGAAGTACTGTTACTGTCATAAAGAAGAAGAGCAGCATAAAAACGATATCGGGTAGTGATGCCGTATTGATGGCACCCACCTTTTTTCCTGATTTTCTGTTGAATTTTGCCATTATCTCCTTCCTCCTGTTCTTCTTGGTTCTGCTTCTGAAATGGGGGCGAAGTAATATTGATCCACAGCCCTCTGCCTGCTGGTTTCGAGATTTTCATAGGGGATGCCCCATGTTTCGATCGAAATCTCATCTCTGAGTTCATCGCGGGCTGCAAGCAGCTCGTTCTGAACGGCTATATAGACAGAGTATGTTGTGCCCCTGTGATTTTGCAGGGATATTATTGCCTGCGACACCATCACCTCACCAAAGTATGGAATCTCTTGAGGCTCCTTCTCAGACATGCTGGAGTCGTCATCAGGGTTGGTTATAAAGTACTTTGTAAACTCCCTGATCTCACTCAGCGGCATGATCTGCCCCTCTACCCTTATAAGGTCTTCATTGTTTATGAAGATCTCCAGTACATTCCTGTCTCTTACCTGAGTATCTTCCGGTGGCGGCTGGTCTTCGTCCGGCATAGGCGGAAGGCCTCTAAGCAGTCCCGTATCGGTATCCATTGTAGTTGTAACAAGGAAGAAGATAAGGAGCAGAAAGGCTATATCGGCCATCGACCCTGCATTTATTGGTTGTAGTTCCCTTTTTGCCATATCTGTTGTTTAAAATGTTCTACCTCCCCTCTATGCCCCATAAAGTGAGCTGTGGGGAGTTTAAATGATCTTCATACTACCGGATCGCCCTGGAGATCTCCGAGTAGATGATCGCCACTACAGCCAGACCTGCAAGCAGGTAGGTGGTAAAGAGTCCGGTATCTACCATCTTCAGGGTTGACGGCACATTGTCGTCTCCTGTGTAGTGCGGAAGGTTAAGGACCGTGTCATCGGCGAGCAACCATGCTACAAATACCACAACACCGGTACCGAGAATTGCCACAAGCGCCTTTTTGGCTCCCTGCGGGTTGAGTACGAGATTGAGTACTGAGAATATCACGGTAAGCCCCGCTGCCAGTCCCATCAGTAAATATGCCCAGTGAATAAATGTCTCAGTTATCACCGGCTCCTCCAGGTTGCCCTGTGTGCCCTCCACGACATCGCCGGCATAGAATATTACGGCCAGCACAACCGTGATGCCCATCAGTACCCAAAGGAGTATCTGGACTATTTTGTTGGATAAATTTGACATACTCTTACTTGTTTTTGAGGTTGTACTTTACCAGAAGGTCTACCAGAGATATCGATGCATCTTCCATCTGATTGGTAAGGTTATCGATCTTCGACAGAATATAGTTGTAGAATATCTGAAGTATAATAGCAACTATAAGACCTGTAATTGTGGTAATAAGTGCAACCTTGATACCACCTGCAACGAGTGTGGCAGATACATTACCCGCCCTCTCAATGTTATCAAAGGCAATAATCATACCAACTACAGTACCCATGAAACCAAGCATAGGCGCAATTGCTATAAAGAGCGATATCCATGAGAGGTTTTTCTCCAGAAGACCCATCTGAACACCTCCGTAAGAGATGATAGACTTTTCGGCCATCTCAATGCCCTCATCGAACCTGTCAAGTCCCTGGTAGAAGATACTTGCCACCGGGCCGCGGGTGTCCCTGCAGACCTCTTTGGCAGCCTCTATACCACCCTCTTCAAGGGCCTCTTCAATCTTCTGCAGAAGCTTGTTGGTGTTGGTTGTGGCCAGGTTGAGATATATAATTCTCTCGATCGCTATGGCAAGACCAAGTATCAGCGCAAGCAGTACAATACCCATAAACTGGGCACCACCCTCAATAAAAAGCCTCTTGATCTCCTTGTGAAGTGATCCTTCGCCCTCGGCAGCATCAAGAAGTGACGGGGGGGTAGTCTCCTCCTGAGGTGCGATGGCCTGTTCCATTACGGCGGTGTCAGCCTGCTCTTCCTGCTCCTGAGCAAATGTGTTAAGCGTCGCTCCCATTGAGAGCATGCCAAATAGAGCAATAAATGCAAATAATTTTTTCATTTCAGTTTTCAATTTAAGTTATTAACGACCTTTTCCAATCTTCAATATATAAATATCAGCGGAGAGAGGGGGATTCGAACCCCCGGTACCCTTTTGGGGTACAAACGCTTTCCAGGCGTTCCAGTTCAGCCACTCCTGCACCTCTCCCTTTACTGTTACAGCTATTGTTAAAAGCCGGTTTTACAGGTGTTTGTCTCTGTGGTGAGCCGTCCCTGCGGGAGAGTGACTCCGGAAAGCCTTCCTGTCCGGCAATACTACTTCATCACTTCAAAGAATACGATGGGGCGCAAGTTAAAAAAAAAATGGCAAACCATCGCAATGGGTCAACTAATTTCACCTGCCAGCGACCTATTTAACAACATATTGGCCCTCTCGCTGCTGATATCGCCGTTGCTGCCCAGTATATGCATAATCTTGGTGAGTGCAGCCTCTGTGGTTATATCCCTGCCGCTTACCACTCCCAGATCAAGAAGCCTCTTTCCTGTTTCATAGAGATTCATCTCGACCCTGCCACCGTGGCACTGGGTTACATTTATAGCTATTCCTCCCATTCTGATAAATTTTCTCAGCTCAGCGATAAACCACTCTGCCGTGGGGGCGTTGCCCGATCCGTAAGTCTCCAGTACGACAGCCCGGAGTCCCGGCATCGAGAGAACCGCTCTTACCGCGGCAGGTGATATGCCGGGGAATATTTTGAGAAGTGCCACATCACTGCAGATGCCTTCCGACACCTTCAGTTTCCTGCCCGCCCCCCTGTTTATATGTTGTCTGTTGAACCTTATCTCCGTGCCGGCCTCTGCAAGCAGAGGGTAGTTGGGCGAGTCAAAGGCATTAAATTGCTCGGTGCTCATCTTTGTTGCCCTGTTGCCCCTCATCAGTTTATTTTCGAAATAGATAGATACCTCGGGTACGGCAGGCTCCCCGTCTATCATCGTGGCGGCTATCTCTATAGAGGTGATAAGGTTCTCCCGCCCGTCGGTGCGCAGAAGTCCTATGGGCAGTTGTGAGCCGGTAAAGATGACCGGTTTGCCCAGGTTGCCCAGCATAAAACTGAGGGCAGAGGCACTATAGGCCATAGTGTCGGTTCCATGCAGTATTATAAAGCCGTCATGCTCATCGTAGTTCTCCTCTATTGCAGAGGCCATCTTTGCCCAGAGCGCCGGATCGACATCCGAAGAGTCTATCGGCTTATTAAATGAGATACTGTTAACCGAGTAACCAAAGCGGTGCAGCTCGGGTACCTGGTCTGATATATGACTGAAATCGAACGGCACAAGGGTATCACGCGACTCATCATGAACCATTCCTATGGTTCCTCCGGTGTAGATAATAAGCACTGATCTCTCACGCTTCATCTTCCGCCCTCCCCGTTCTGTTCATGGTTGCTCTTCTCAGCCTTGCATGGCACTATTTCCATCCCGAACAGGGCTTTGGCATTGGCAGATGTCTCCTTTGCCGAGGTCTCTTCATCAACCCCGAATATTTCGGCCAGCCTTCGGTTTATAACGGTAAGCCAGGAGCTCTCGTTCCTCTTACCCCTGTAGGGGTCAGGTGCGAGGTAGGGGCTGTCGGTTTCAAGCACTATCTCTGCCAGCGATGCTCTGCCTATGGTACTTGCAACATCAGAGTTTTTGAAGGTGATCATGCCGCCCGCCCCGACCATAAAGCCTGCCCCGAGAACCCTCTCCAGCTCATGGGGCCCGCCTGAGAAGGCATGGAATACGCCTCTTAGTCTGCTGCCCTTGTAGTGGTCCAGAACAGCGAATATCTCTTCGAAAGAGTCTCTTGCATGAACAACCAGCGGCAGATCCATATCGAGTGATATCTCGATATGCCTTTTGAAGCTCTCTTTCTGCTTGTCAATGTGGGTTTTATCCCAGTAGAGGTCAATGCCTGTCTCACCAATTGCAACTATTGGGATGTTGTCTCTCTGTTTAAAAATCTCCTCAAACTCCTCTTCGAATCTTTCATTAACAGATGTGGGATGAAGCCCCAGCATCGGCATGCAGATCCCTTTATAGCGGTTAACCACATCTCTCATCTGCGGCAGGCTCCCGTTGTTTATGTTGGGTAGCAGAATGGCCGAGACACCGGCTTTGGCGGCTCTGCCCACTACCTCATCTCTGTCGTCGCTGAACTGAGGCAGGTAGAGGTGGCTGTGTGTGTCTATCAACTCTATCATCAGATACTACTATAGGGTGCAAACATAAAAAAAAGAGGCGATGCAAAAAAGGGCGGCCGCGGTATCTGTTCCGCAGCCGCCCATAATAAAGCTATATCGTCAATACAAAGATATGTGGGTCAGGTCAGACTGCGCCCTGGGCAATCATAGCGTCGGCGACCTTGACAAAACCACCTATGTTAGAGCCTTGAACATAGTTGATAAAGCCATCTTCACGGGTTCCGTATTTCACACAGGTGTCATGAATGTTCTTCATAATGGTGCGGAGTCTTGAGTCGACCTCCTCCCTTGTCCAGGGCAGTCTCATTGAGTTTTGAGTCATTTCCAGCCCCGAGGTGGCAACTCCACCGGCATTTGCCGCCTTGCCCGGACCGTAAAGGATCCCGGCCTTAAGGAACACCTCTACCGCCTCAGGGGTAGATGGCATATTGGCACCCTCCGATACACATATACACCCGTTGTTTACCAGGGTTTTGGCATCATCTTTATCGATCTCGTTCTGGGTGGCGTTTGGCATGGCGATATCGCACTTAACCCCCCATGGCCTTTTGCCTTCGTAGTACTCGACCCCAAACTTCTCGGCATACTCGCTTATGCGGCCTCTTCTTACATTTTTCAGATCCATCACGAAGCGGAGTTTCTCATCGTCTATTCCGTGGGGGTCATAGATAAAGCCGTTTGAGTCTGAAAGGGTCACCACCTTACCGCCCATCTCATTTATCTTTTCGGTGGCATACTGAGCCACATTGCCAGAACCTGAAACGGAGACGATCTTTCCCTCTATCGACTCACTTCTGGTTGCCAGCATATCTTCTGCGAAGTATGTAGCTCCGTAGCCTGTGGCCTCGGGGCGGATCAGTGAGCCCCCCCAGCCAACACCTTTCCCGGTAAATACTCCGGTAAAGTTGTTCTGCAGCCTTTTGAACTGTCCGAACATATATCCGACCTCCCTGCCACCTACTCCTATATCTCCGGCGGGCACATCGGTGTCATGGCCGATATGCCTGAACAGCTCAGTTATAAAGCTCTGGCAGAACCTCATAACCTCGTTTTCAGATTTTCCTTTGGGGTCGAAATCGGAGCCGCCCTTACCGCCTCCCAGCGGCAGAGAGGTGAGGCTGTTCTTGAAAACCTGCTCGAAGGCCAGAAACTTCAGTATGCTCAGGTTTACAGTGGGGTGAAAGCGAATTCCACCCTTGTATGGGCCTATTGCGCTATTCATCTGAATTCTTATACCGCGGTTAATCTGAATTTCCCCCTTGTCATCGAGCCATGGAACCCTGAATATTATGACCCTTTCAGGCTCGGCTATCCTCTCCAGGACCTTGGCATGTTTGTATCTGGGATTCTCTTCAATAAAGGGTACAAGTGATTCAGCAACCTCATGTACCGCCTGGTGATACTCCGATTCACCGGGATTTTTGGCCTTTATCATGGCCATGAACTGTTCTACTCTGGGATCCATTTCTCAAATAAGTTTTATGGTTAGCGCCGATAAAGGTATTTAAATAATGACATAAATCAACTCTGTCTGTGACAAAAATCACTGCAGCCTTCGCTGGCGATTCACCGCTCCGCTCATGGGCCTGCCCTTATTAGTTTGGATGCGATAATCTTTTTCCTATTTTTGTTTCAGAGCTCTGCTAATAACGATAATCGGCCTGAAAATGTCAACCCCTTCGCCGCTTCTCTGTGCAATAGCACTCGGTGCCATTCCCGGTGTCGGAGCCATTACCGCACGAAAACTTATTGAGGCGACCGGTTCGCCCGAGGCCCTCTTTTCTGAGAAGGCCTCAGATCTTGCCCTTATTGCGGGAATTACAAGGCAGCAGATAGATTATATAGTCTCCCGCCGCACATTAGAGCTGGCTGAGAGAGAGGCCGGCATCATTACCGCCAAAGGCATCACCCCGCTTCTTTTTACCGATGCCGGATATCCCCGACGCCTTGCCGAATGCCCCGACGCGCCGCTTGTTATATATTATAGGGGAGAGTGCGATCTTAACAGCGAGAGGATGATAAGTGTTGTGGGAACCAGGCGGGCTACATCCAGAGGCAGGGATCTTTGTGAGGACATTATCGGAAGGCTTGCATCGCGCTATCCCGATCTTGTTGTGGTCAGTGGTCTTGCATATGGAATTGATATTGCCGCCCACAGGGCTGCACTCACTGCCGGCGTCAGAACTCTGGGGGTGCTTGCGCACGGGCATGGCACCATCTATCCGGGAGAGCACCGGCGGGTTGCCGGAGAGATGGTTGAAAGGGGAGGTCTCTTAACCGATTTCCTTTATGATGAGAGTGCAGAGAGAGGAAACTTCATTAAGCGTAACAGGATAATTGCCGGGATATCTGCCGGCACCCTTGTTGTTGAGTCGGGAGTAAAGGGTGGGGCCATGGTGACGGCAGAGATGGCATTCTCATACGGTCGGGATGTAATGGCGTTGCCGGGCAGGAGTTCAGACAACTGGTCTCTTGGTTGTAACAGGCTTATCAAGAGGAATATATCCGCCCTGATAGAGAGTGGCGATGATATATCAGATCTGCTTGGCTGGGAGAGCGTTGAATTTGATATGCCCCGGCAGCAGCTCCTTTTCGGCGAGAGTGGCGGGGAAGAGCTTGCTGTAGCCGATGCTCTAAGGAGAGAGAGCACCCTCTCTGCCGATGAGATAAGCCGTGTTACAGGGATAGCTCCCGGGAGGCTCTCGTCACTGCTTCTTAACATGGAGCTGAGGTCAGCGATACGATCCTATCCCGGCAACCGTTATGGCCCCGGTAAAAGAGGCCTCGATTCTTAAACAGAGAAGGGGAGCCCCCCTTTAACAAGAGAGCTCCCCTTTCTTCAGTTCTTTTTCCGAACAGAGACTCTTTTACAGTACTCCCATATCGAGCATAGCGTTGGCGACCTTGATAAATCCGGCCACATTGGCGCCCTTTACATAGTCAATATACCCGTCATCTCTGGTTCCGTGCTTTACACACTGGGCATGAATGTTACACATTATGTCGTGTAGCTTGGTGTCTACCTCTTCGCGACTCCATGCCAGCTTCATTGAGTTCTGGGTCATCTCCAGTCCTGAGGTGGCAACACCTCCTGCGTTGGCTGCCTTGCCGGGGCCGTAGAGCAGACCTGCTTTCTGGAATATCTCAACCGCCTCGGGTGTGCAGGGCATATTGGCACCTTCACTTACACAGATGCAGCCGTTATCTGTAAGGTTTTTGGCATCTTCAGCGTTGAGCTCATTCTGTATGGCACACGGCAGAGCTATATCAACCTTTCTCTCCCAGGGCCTCTTTCCTTCGTGAAACTCAATACCTTCGAACTCGTAAGAGAAAGGCTTCACTATATCCTGGTTAGATGCCCTCAGCTCAAGCATATAGTCTATCTTTTTTCCGCTGATGCCTTCCGGGTCATATATGTAGCCGTCAGGTCCGGATAGGGTAACAACTTTTGCCCCAAGCTCGGTAGCCTTCCTTACTGCGCCCCATGACACATTTCCAAATCCTGAAACAGCCACAGTTTTACCCTCCAGGGTTTCGCCGCGTGTCGCAAGCATCTCCTTTGCAAAATAGACAGTTCCAAAGCCGGTTGCCTCGGGACGGATCAGTGAACCACCCCAGTTGAGGCCTTTGCCTGTGAATACACCGGTATGTTCTCCTGCAAGCTTCTTGTACATTCCGTACATGAATCCTACCTCCCTTGCACCTACTCCGATATCGCCGGCCGGCACATCGGTCTCGGGGCCCAGGTGTTTCCAGAGCTCAAGCATAAAGGAGTGACAGAAACGCATCATCTCATTTGCCGATCTGCCCTTCGGGTTGAAGTCGCTGCCTCCCTTGCCGCCACCCATTGGCAGAGTGGTAAGAGAGTTTTTGAATATCTGCTCGAAGCCCAGAAACTTGAGGCTTGAGAGGTTTACACTCGGGTGGAAACGGATACCGCCCTTGTAGGGGCCAATGGCATTGTTATACTGCACCCTCCAGCCGATGTTTACATGTACATTGCCTTCGTCATCCACCCATGGCACCTTGAAGGTAAAAACCCTGTCAGGTTCAACCAGGCGGTCAATGATGTTGGCCGATATATACTGTGGATTATCGTTGTAAGCCTCCTCTATCGACTCAACAACCTCTCTTACGGCCTGTAGGTACTCAACCTCACCCTGATGTTTCTTCTCAAGGTCGCTCATTAATCTGTCAACATTCATCATCTCTATACTGTTATAAGGTTAATATTGTGTATTTGGCAGAAGCTGGTTTTATACTGCTTCCTATCTGTTTCCATGAAAGTCCGGTTTTTGGTTTCGTTACCGGAGCGCTCTGTTCGTGCCGCTGCATTAAACTTCAAAGGTTCGTTTGTCAGGCTACAATTAAAATGATTTTCCTCATGTAATTGTACTGGGAAAGAACTATTTCTCTTTCGTGTAAAGTTGTAGCGATTCGTATATCTTCACCCTTATTTTTCGTTGAACGGCGCTGAGAGGTACGGGGGGATATTTCGCAACTTTACCACGCCTCTTCTCGTAGAGTATCAGAGATGGGATCAGGCCGCCAAAGGATGTTGAGACAGAGTAGCCCCTGAAATCCCTTTTTACAATCTCGATAGATCGTGGCATGCCCCTGGAAAAGCCTGCCGAATAGAAACGGAGTATTATTCTGTCACCATCATCTGAGTAGTATATATAATGGTGTCTTAATATTGCCGGGCCCACGGCAAAGTAGATGTAGAGCAATGTTACCGGAACGGCCACTGCGGTTCTTGTTCCGGCAGTGAGCCACTCAGGCAACACCCCCGGCCAGAATAGCAGGGCAATCACCATTACGAAGGGGAAGGTGGCAACTATAAGCCTCATCTTGTTCGATACAATTCGCTTTCCGTTGTTGTATGTCATCTCGCAGTCAGTTTAAATGCCTCTGTTTTTCTACCACCTTACTCCCCTTCTTCTGCCTCTCCTTTTTCCCTGTTGCCTTTTCGCCTCTCCCTGAAAAATGAGGAGATCATCTCGCTGCACTCATCTTCCAGAACACCCTCTTCGACCTGGGTTCCCGGGTGGAGCATTTCCGGAGAGTAGAGCATGTAGCCCCTCTTCATATCCCTGCAGCCGAATACCACCCTCTCTACTCTTGACCAGTATAGTGCTCCTGCGCACATCGGACAGGGTTCGAGTGTGACATAGAGGGTGCATCCTGTCAGGTATCTGCCTCCGAGCCAGTCGGAAGCTGCTGTTATGGCTTGCATCTCAGCATGTGCAGTAGCGTCGTTCAGTGTTATTGTCAGGTTGTGCGATCTTGCTATCACCTTTCCTTCTGAAACTACTACGGCTCCTACGGGAACCTCTCCTGCCCTCCGGGCTGCTCCGGCTTCGTCAAGGGCCATTCTCATAAAACGGCTCTCCTCACAGTTATCTCCGCTCATAACATCTCTTTTCCTGTTAATGGTCATGCTGTTGACTGGTTTGCCGTTTTTCATTACCGCAAATCTATGAATTCTTTTTATTCTCTTGTGGTTGGCGTAGATTGCTGATGAGGCTTTTTTCCGGAATGTGGTGTCTCTTTCCTTTTTTGGGGGGGGCAAAAAGTAGGCTTCCACCTTTTTCTTGACCAAAAATTTTCTCTCTCAACTTTTGGCCTTACCCAAATTTCAGCTTCCCATCTTTGTTGCTTGACAAAAAGTATTCTTTCTCAACTTTTGGCCCTGACCAAAGTTTGGCTTTTCATCTTTGTTGCTTGACCAACAATTCTCTCTCACCTTTTTTTGCTTGGACCAAAAGTGGGCTTCCACCTTTTTTGCTTGACCAAAAAAGGTGGCCAACCGAGGTCGGCGAAGCCGGGCGAGCTCGCGACCGGACGGGAGCAACA
>SLNP01000062.1 GCA_007132995.1 Bacteroidales bacterium
ACAGGATGTTAGCCTACCGAATACTGATTACTGAATACTGAATACTGAACCGCCACAAGGCGGAAGCCGGGCGAGCTCGCGACCAGCGGGAGCACCGGTGACGGGGATGGCTAATTACATGTATCATGATAAAAAGTTCACTAAATAGTGAATTAATACATTATTTTTATATATTTGCGTCTGTTATAATTTGCTATGAAAATGTCTTTACGAAGGATTATCTGGAACAGCTGTACAGGGACGGGAAGGCTAAAAGCAAGAAGTATCGCTTTCCCAAAGGAGTGGTTCCCAAATACAGGGAGACTATTGATAAACTAAGGGCTGCAGATAGAATTGAAGATCTGTATCCGATCAAGAGCCTCAATTACGAAAAATTAATTGGTGAAAAGAGAGGCGTTGAATCGGTGCGGGTGAACAGGCAGTACCGGATCGAATTCATCAGTTCGGTTGAGGGGGCAGATGAATGTACTATTGCGATTTGCTCTATAATTGAGTTGAGTAAACATTACCAGTAAACTTGTTATTATGACAAATAGAGAGGAGATATTACCATACAGGGCGACTCATCCGGGAGTTTTGATAAAGGATGAGCTTGAGGCAAGGGGTGGTTATAAGCAGAAGGATCTAGCAAAGGAACTTGGTGTTAAGGCTTCTTTCCTTAATGAAGTGATTAAGGGAAGGAGGCCTGTGACAGCTGATCTGGCCATTTTGCTTGAGAAGGCATTGGAGATACCCGCAGAATACTGGATGAAGTTTCAATCGCAATATGAGATTGACAGAGCCAGGATAAAAGAGAAAAACATTGCAAGACTTAACAACATAGAAGTCTGGAAAGTAATAAAAGAGATTGTTCCTGTAAGCTACTTTAAGAAGCTTGGATATCTTAGTGATGATCTTGAGAGTGATATTCAGGTAGTGAAAGGGATATATGGTGTTGACAAGGTTGATGATTTGATGGCCACCTATGCAAGAAGCAAGGTCTCTTTTTACAGGAGGTCGTCAAAGCTGAAGATAGATGATAAAAATATGTTTGCCTGGAGTTCACTGGCACGCTACGAAGCTCAAAAGCAGCAAGTGATGCCATATCGTGTCCACAACGAAGGCTCTCTATTTGAGAGGCTGAACAGGGTCTTCTATGAGAACAGAGATACGGTTGCAGCGGCACAGGAGGTTCTGGTGGACAATGGGATTAAGTTTGTTCTGATTCCAAAACTGGAAAAGACCCCGGTTGATGGCTATTCGTTCTGGTCAGAAGATAATCCCGCGATAGCTATGACTCTAAGACACAGTCGCATCGATAATTTTGCCTTTACTCTACTTCATGAGCTGGCCCATGTTTCTTTACATATTGATAGTGGCAGAGAGAGGAGCTTCATCGATCTGACCACCGACAGGAAGGATGATATACAGGAAAAAGAGGCAGATATGTTTGCTCAGGAGAAGCTGATACCGGAAGATTGCTGGAGTGAGATAAAAGCCAGTAATTTCAAATTGAATGATGATAATATCCTTAGTGTTGGAGAGAAGTACCAGATAAATCCGGCTATAATTCTTGGGTGTATCTGCTATGAGAATAAAAAATGGGCCTGTAAAACGAAGATCGACAGGAGGTTGCGTGCGAGCGCATCTCGCTCGCAAGGTGAATAGTGACGCGCGGCTGCGCCGCGGTGACGAGTGACGGGGTGCTCACTGCGTTCGCACCTGCATAGGGCATAGAGCATGGGGCATGGGCTTGCTGCTGGCGAAGCTCGCAGCGGAGAGCGTAGAGCGGAGAGAGGTGCTCGCTAACACTCGCACCGCATAGAGCATAGGGCATAGGGCATGGTGCTCGCGACCAAAAGGAGGAATAGTGATGTGCGGCTTTGCCGCAGTGAATCGCTTTATTTGAAGTTCCTTTTTAGTCGGTTTTTGTCTTCATTCTCCTTATCGCTTTTATGATATAGTTCGGCGAAGACTATTTTCTTCTCCTCTTCAAAATAGGCATAGACCAGTCGTAATCCGGAATTTACACCTTTGCCTTTTAGGCTTTTACAAGCAATTTTCCTTATCTTAATGATGCAGGTTGTGATTCCCAGCCCCGATACTCTGAAACTGAATGGCGGGTGCGCTCCCGGTTCATCACTCAGATCCTTTCGTAACACATCGAGGTCATCATTAAGAGAACGGTACTTCTTTAGTAGCTTTCTTAGGTCGGACTGGAATTCGGGGAGTTCGTCAAATGATATCTTGCTCGTTTTCGTCATAGATTCTTACAGAGTATGGTGGTCTTCTGTAGAATACCAGTTCGTAATCGATTGGTCTATTCATTTCGGTTGCTCTCCACGGCTTATCGTTGTGGGAGTAATTGGTAATCATCAAGGCAGTCCAGTCTGACATTCGTTCTATTACTGAGTCGATAACTTCTTTCTCTGCTGCACTGAAGGTTCTGAGGTTGGGCTTGATGAGAGGCAGGTACCGGGTTTGTGGTTTCCCGAAAAACTCTGTCTTGATCTTCTGTATCTCGCCATTTGCAGCCATCCCTTTTACTGTTGTCGACATCTCCTCCGGCACCGGCCCATACGCCATTTTAAGGTATCGTGCTCCGGTGAGATGCTCCTCATATATTTCGTAGTAGTCGAAATCGCAGAAATAGAGGAGTTTGCAAAGAAGGGTCTCGCCAACATTAGGTTTACCGGAACATTTACTAAGGATATACAGGAGAATGTTTCTGAACTTTTCCTGATAGAAGATTGGTTCAGAAATACGGTCGGTTGCCTGCTCATGTGCTGTTGTTAATGTGTATGCCCCTTCCGGCTCCTTAACGGCATCAGTTTCATAACTAGCTGTAAGTAGAGTATCGATAGAGAGATTAAGTGCATATGCCAGCCTTTGCAGCTCTATGGCACTCAGGTCGCGTCGTCCTGCCTCCAGTTGCGTAACAGCAGTCCTGGGGATACCAAGGATTTTAGCGAGCTCCTCCTGGGTTAGGTCCCTCTCTCTCCTGGCTGCTGAAACTCTTTTTCCAATCTCTTTTCGCGTTATCATTACTGGTTGTATTTAGTTGTAAAGGTAAGGAAAGTTTTAAATACAGACAAGCAGGTGTTGAAAAAACGGACATGAGAACTGGCGCTCGTTGCTGGCACAGCTCGCAGCGTAAAGCGGAGAGAAGCGCTCGGTTGAGACTTTAAAGATATTTTAAAAGAGGGGAAGGTTGGTGTGCCTAATCCTTTTGCTTACACCTGTCACTATCAGCAGAATGACTATGGTGGCGGTGATTATCAAGGCCCATAGATTGTGCCGGTAAGATTCGGCGTAGAAGGTGGTTTTACCGGTAACTGGACAGTTGTACAATACCTGCCAGGCCACCTCTCCGGATGGCATTAAGTATCCGTTACTACTTTTCACCCGTCCCGGCATAACTACCATTAAGGTGTAAGAGCCCGTCTCAATAAAGGGTACCGATAGGTGTCCCCATTTTTCTATGAAATCCTCTGTGTTTTCAAGCGCAGTATCAATAATATGCCCGTAGCCTGCCGCCCTCTCACTGTCAAACTGATCCAACAGCCCTAAATCCATCTCATCATTCTGAATTGCCTCTTCGGCCACGGCGATCAGAACCTCCTCCTTCTCCTTTATAGTAGTGATAAGCGCAGAGTCTGCTCCTTCCGCTTCGAAAAGAGTTGTCAGTTCATCTATGAATATTTCGACGAAGTAGCTTAAATGAGACTCTTCAAAGAGATCGAGGATGTTTTTTTTCATCGCATTATATTTAAGGCTATCAACACCCGAAAAGAGCTCTTTAGAAACCGATATGGGCAATAACACAATATTGAGCTCCTCTTCGGAGAGCAACTCGTCAAATGTCTGCCTTGCTGGTCTTTTATGCTCTACAGTCTTGGTGAAACGATAGAAAGTGATAAACCACCTGAAGCGCTTTTCAAAGGAGACTTTGCGTATTGCCTGTGAATTGGTTTCATCCCATTCGGCGTATTCCCTGTTTATGGTCTCACTATCAGGATAAATTCTCACAGCCCTGAGCACTCTGGCAGAATCACCTGATGGGACCTGCTCAATAGTCCTGGTGATTGTCCAGAGACTATCCAGAGGCAAAACAAATTGATGACTACTACTGGGTGGTGTGGTTTTGATCTCAACAAATCTCTCTACAGAGCCATCTCTGTTAATCCTGTTGGTCAGGTAGGTCTCTGTGGTAGTGCAGCCTGTAGCTGCCAGAATTGTTCCGCAAAGAACAACAGTTGCTGTCCGTCTCATGGCTTTGCTCATTATCTTTTAACAGCTATAAAGTCCTGATCAGAATATGGGAAAGAAACCCATAATTTATGTAGGCGAGGCAGATCGTGATTATTGAAGCCACCGCGATGCCGGCTATTTTCAGATTTCTTTTTCTTATCAAGGTGCAGGTGAGATCCGCACTTTCTACTGTAGTAAGAAGTGACATCATTCGGGCTTGTACATTTGGGACAATCCATCTCTTTTGGTTTTAGGCTCTACCAAGATAGTGATATGTTGCAAATAGGCAGCTATGTCGCTGACGCTCGCTGCTGTCGCAGCTCGCAGCGGAATGCTCACTGCGTTCGCAGGCAAAGGGCATAGGGCATGGGCTCGCTGCTGAAGCAGCTCGCAGCGTAGAGCGTAGAGAAGTGCTCACTTCGTTCGCACTAAAAAAAAGCTTTAAGATGTTTCGGTAACAATGTGCGCTTGCCCCCCATCACGGGTTGTGCGGTTATCATGCATAATGTGCAGGTTCTCTTATTACGGGCTGTGCTGTGAGCATGTAAGACAGGTTTATCTCATTAGCAGTCCTGTGTAATCGGAGAGTCGATTATATTTGGCCTTAAGCGGGTTCGGGGTAAGAGTCTGATCAGAGGGCAGCAATAGCAGTATGCTACAAATATGATATACGGTTAGCGTTACTGTTTGAGGGCTGCGCAGCAGACCGAGTTGTAATGCGGTGTGCTGCCCGCAGTGAAGACTCCCCGAACCCGCTTTAGCCTTGACTTTTTTTGCTCCCATTTGGTCGCGAACTCGCCCGGCTTCGCCGACCTCGGTTGGTCACCTTTTTTTGGTCCAAGCAAAAAAAGGTGAAGGAGAAATGTTGGTCAAGCAAAGGTAGGAAGCCAAAATTTTGGTCAAGGCCAAAAGTTGAGAGAGAAGACTTTTGGTCAAAGCCAAAAGTTGCGAGAGAGCCTTTTGCATTACCTCCCCCAGATACTGTATCTTTACACTCCGTACCGATGGAAACACTGATAGTCATAGCCGCTGTTGCAATAACAGCCTCACTGATTGCTGACCGCCGTAAGACATGGGAAGGTCTTAGGCGAGGCCTGCTCATCTTCCTCCGAATTCTTCCTGCCATTGGCGCGCTGCTGGTATTCCTTAGCATTGTACTCTACCTGCTTCCCAGTGAGGTAATAGTAGAGTATCTGGGTGAAGAGGCTGGCATAATGGGCCATATCATAGCAGCTGTAACCGGCTCGGTAGCACTGATGCCTGGTTTTATTGCCTATCCGCTGGCTGCTGTTCTGGTAAGGAGTGGTGTTAGCTATGCCGTTATAGCCGTTTTTATTACCACATTGATGATGGTGGGTATCTTGACTCTGCCTATTGAGATCAGGTTCTTTGGTGTAAGGATAGCGCTTGTGCGCAATCTCTTCTATCTGATTGGGGCATTGATAATAGGGGTGCTGACAGGAATATTCTATATGTTATGATGAGAGAGCTGATAAATAAAAACCGGGTTAATTTCTTAATCGTAATAGCCTTTGCTCTGTTTACGGCACTCTCATACATTACAGGCTATACAACCGGCGAAGAGATCTTCAGAGAACAGTTCTCGCTCTTTTTCGTCGATATGATTCTGTTTCTGCCGCTTCTCTTTATTCTGATAGGCCTGGGTGATGTCTGGATTAAAAGGGAGAGGGTCGAAAAGCATATAGGCGAGAATTCCGGCATCAAGGGTACCCTTCTGGTCCTTCTACTCTCTATGGCGCAGGCCGGCCCTCTCTACGGAGCCTTCCCTGTAAGCTATCTTCTATGGAAGAAGGGCGCCAGCATCCGTAACATCTTCATCTACATAGGAGCTTTCTCTACAATTAAGATACCTATGCTCACATTCGAGATCGGGTTTCTTGGCTGGAAGTTCTCCCTTCTGCGTAATCTCTTCTCGCTGCCGATTATAATACTGATAGCCATAGTGATGGAGAGGCTGCTGAAGAACAGATCGTTCGAAGTGAAGAAGGGGTAGGCCACCATAGGCAACAGGCCCCATTATCAGAAGCGGTAGCGCACCTGCAGCTGCCAGGGCTGTTCCGATAAAAAAGTCGGGCTGATCGCTTTCTCCAGTGTCTGCTTTTTCCCTGCAGCGATGGTTGAAATATCTTCACAGCAATTATGTTAAGCCATTGATGATTCACACAGGCTGTGAAGATAGCAACTACAGATACCGGTATGATACCGGCTAACCGTGACGGGCAATACTCTGCAGCCGCGCAGGATCTTTGATAACAACAGATTTACCCGATACGCTTATTATTCCATCGCGCTGAAGTGATGACAGACAGTTTATAACGCTCTCTTTGGAGTAGCCCGCGGTATCGGCCAGCTCTACCCTGCTGAATGGCAGCCGGTAGCTGTTGCTGTCAAATATCTCGGCCAGCTCCAGAAGCAGGGTCGAAATAGCCCCCTCGGCATGTTTGTGCGATAACCCTATCAGGTCGCGAACTATCTTATTGGTAGTGACCGACATGATTTCAACCACATGCATTGCAAACTCTCCGTTATTTCGGATTATACGCTCAATAAGATCCCTCTCAATTATCCTCACCAGCGATGGTGTAATGGTGATGGCCGTAAAGTCAAAGGTTCTCTGTGCAAAAGAGCACATCAGCCCGACGAATGAGTTGTCTGCCAGAATCTTAAAGGCGGTCATACGGTTGTGGTGCTCTGACATAAGCTTCACCATGCCGCTCTCGAGGAAGTAGATCTGCCCCGCCGCGGTACCCTGCTTAATGACGGTTTCGCCCTTCCTGAAAGTGACCAGCTCAGACGAACTCATTATCTGCCCCCGTTCCTCTTCGGTAACAATCTCATGCCAGGTGGCCTCCGTACCGCTCTTCCTTGCCCTTCCGCTATTCATGAAAAGTGTAATTTTACAGCTTTAAAGGTACAAAAACCGACCCTATTTACTGCAAATCTACATCACCATTTTCTCCGCCCCTCCAAAAGTTTAACTACCTTTGCATCAGACCAAGTGGTCAACACACAAAAAAAGGAGGATCACATTATGGCAGATCTTAAATTCAGTATAAAAGCAAATATGGCCAGTAAGGCCAAGACAGTAGTTAAAGCCCGTAATTTCGAGATGGTTGTCGATGAGCCCGCTAATCTCGGAGGAACCGACAGCGCTCCAAACCCGGTAGAGTATGTGCTGGCAGCCTTTGCAGGCTGCCTGAATGTGATGGGTAACCTGATAGCCGGCGAGATGGGCTTTGAGCTTCGTGCGCTCGACATTGAAATGAGCGGCACCCTGAATCCCGACAAACTCTTTGGCAAGAGCGATGCTGAGAGGTCAGGATATAAAGTTATTAATGTTAAGATGACACCCGACTGCGATGCCGACAGCGATACACTGAAAAAGTGGCTTCACGCGGTAGAGGAGAGGTGTCCGGTTAGCGACAACATACAAAATATTACAGAGGTAAAGGTTGAGTTAGGTTCGTAGATGTCGGGTTTTCCCCGACTAGGTTTGGTTAACACCTGGCCGGCTTCAGGAGGCTCCCAGCCCCGATGCCGGCCTTTTTTTTCTGCCTGCGCAAGGTTTTCTGCCACATGTTTTACCCACTATCGGGTGCCGGCGCCGGGCCGCCTCTCTCTTTTTATCAGGCCGGTCACACTGCATTCGCCTCCGGTTCCTCCGGTATATGGTGTCGGAGCCTGCCAGCCTCTCTATCTGATATGCTCTCTTTTATTTGAAAGGGTTCGCAGGGCCTCCGCTCCCTCTCGCTGATTGCCGTATCGCCGCCTGGCTTCTGCGGCCTGCACCCCCGCAATAATAACACCCAAAAAAAGTGGCTGTGGTTGCCTGCTTACAGGTGGAAACCGATTTCTCCGATCTGCTTTTTATCTATATTGCCGTCTCTTACATAACAGTTTATGGCACGAAAAAAGATGAACAGAGAGCGGTTTGAGCATCTTGCAGACAAGATGGTTGACGGTAAGGCGGTTTTCAGCGCCGTTATGAAGGCGGAGAGCGGCGATGGTGCTCTCTCATGGATATCCGCTGCCGGGGGTATGGAGAGCGATAGCCGCTACTTTATTGCCAGCGTGACCAAGCTCTATATGACGGCTATTATTATGAAGTACATAGAAGAGGGTAGGCTGGCGCTGGAGCAGAAGATATCGGACCATCTGGCAGAGGAGTACTGCAGGGGGCTGCATCTGTTTCGTGGTGTTGACTACTCTGCCGACCTGACAATATATCACCTCATTACCAATACCTCCGGAATACCCGACTACTTCTTCCATAAGCAGGATAACGGACGCACTGTTGCCGATGAGCTGATGGAGGGGAAAGATGAGCCCTGGCCCCCTGAGAGGACAATTGAGCTTATCAGGCAACTGAAGCCAAAATTTGCACCGGGTACCAGGGGCAAGGCGGCCTACTCCGACTCTAACTACCAGCTGCTGGGCAAGATATTAGAGAGGGTTGCGGGGAAATCGATAGAAGATATATTTCAGGAGGTTATCTTTTTGCCGCTAGCCCTGACCAACAGCTATATATATAGCGATGTGGGTGATGAGACTCCTGTACCCTTCTACTATGGTGAGCGTAAATTGTGGTTGCCGCGGTATTTGGCCTCGATAGGCCCGGAGGGCGGGGTGGTATCGACCGCCGACGAGGTGATGATCTTTTTGAAGGAGTTTTTCGCCGGCCGCTTCTTCCCCAAAGAGAAGATAGAGCAGCTTAAGCGGTGGAATATGATATATCCGCCGCCTGGACTCTTTATGTTTGGCGTTGGTCTGGAAAAGCTGTGGATACCGAAGATACTGATGCCCTTTAACCACCCCGGCGAGATACTGGGTTTCTGGGGCCAAACCGGCAGTTTCGCCTTCTACAACCCCGGGAAAGATATCTACCTTTGTGGCACCACCAACCAGATAAATGGCAAAGGCCACCGGAAGGCTACCAGTGCCATACTGAAGGTTATTAAGGGAGTGTGAGGGGCTCGCTGTCGCTCGCA
>SLNP01000083.1 GCA_007132995.1 Bacteroidales bacterium
CTGAGGGGTTTTATTGCATCGTGATACTAACCCACAAAACATATATATGATGAAGCAGACAACTACCGTTATCAAAAGTATTACCGCCTTCATGGTGTTTACTGCCACTATCCTATGTGCTGCCTCTGATGTGGCGGCTCAAACCAGGGATGTGCAGGTGTATGAATCGGTAACTACATCGCATGAGGTCACTGTCAATGGGGTTAGAATACCCTATGAAGCCACTGCCGGGACACAGCCGGTATGGAATGATAGCGGCGACCCGATCGCAACCCTCTTCTATGTCTATTATGAAAGAAGCGATGTTGAAGATCGTAGCAGAAGACCCCTGGTATTCTCTTTTAATGGAGGGCCCGGCTCATCTTCAGTATGGATGCATATTGGATATACAGGTCCCCGTTTTCTTAAAATAGATGAGGAGGGCTATCCGATACAACCCTATGGTGTGGTAAACAATGACCACTCGATACTGGATGTGGCCGATATTGTTTACATAGATCCTGTGAATACCGGCTTTTCCCGCATAGTGGATGACTCTGTTCCACGCTCTGCTTTCTTTGGCGTCAACGCAGATATCGCCTATCTGGCAGAGTGGATAGATCATTTTGTTTCAAGGCATGACAGATGGATATCACCGAAATACCTCAAAGGGGAGAGCTATGGAACTACCCGTGTTGCCGGGCTGGCAAGAAGGCTACAGGGGTCCCATAGAATGTTTCTCAATGGTGTTGTTCTTGTCTCGCCAACAGGACTTGGGATAGATCGGAGCGGGCCTGTGAGGGATGCCCTGTTTCTGCCCTATTATGCCGCCACTGCATGGTATCATGGGGCTCTTGCTGAAGAGTTTATGAACCAGGACCTATACGATTTTATCGGCAAGGTGGAAGATTTTACCATTGACGAACTGTTACCTGCACTCGCCAGGGGTGGGGCATTGGACGATGTCCGGCGCAATGAGATTGCACAGCAGATATCGCGCTATTCAGGTATTTCTGTCAGGGAGGTGCTGAATCACAATCTTGCCATCCCGACATCCTTCTTCTGGAAAGAGCTGTTGAGAGACGAAGGTTATACAATAGGACGGCTTGACTCCCGGTACAGGGGTATTGACCGGCAGGCTGCCGGGATACGCTATGACTATGCTGCCGAAATGGCTGCCTGGAATCACAGTTTTACTCCCGCAATTAACAACTATCTGAGAGAGCACCTTGAGTACCAGACAGATCTTCAGTACAATATTTTCGGACCGGTAGGCCCCTGGGACAGAAGTAATGATCGTACCGGATTGGATCTGAGGCACGCCATGGCAGAGAATCCATTCCTGAATGTGCTTGTTCAGGCGGGCTACTATGACGGAGGAACTGACTATTTCAATGCAAAATATACTATGTGGCAGATGGATCCTTCGGGCAGACTCGCCGACAGGATGAGATTTGAGGGTTACCGGAGCGGACATATGATGTATCTCCGTCATGAAGACCTTGAAAGATCTAACAGGCACCTGCGGGAGTTTATTCTTAATTCAATACCCGAGCCTGGAGTTCCGGCGCGTTACTAAGAGGAGGCTCTCTATAGCAGCATTGAGAGATCAAACAGCGCACCCTTTTCACCCTTTTTCAGCAGGTCGTAAAAGGCAGGATCTTTGGCAAAGAGGTGCATTTCGCTTTTGACAGCCACCCCTGTGAATTTTTTCATGTAACGGAACATGGGGTCGCTCTGGGGGGCATAGTACATGATAAGTGTGTAGTTGCCCCCCCTGTGGCTGTTATTAACATGTCTGAAAAGGGTATCGAGCGCTTCGGGGGTGCCATCGTGAGCATAGTAGACCAGTGAGAGCTGCCGCAGAGGCTCATTAAGCCTTATATGCCTTGGTGTCTTCATGAATAGCGAAAGGAATTTCAGGCTTTTGGTAACCACTTTGATTGTGGTATTAAGTCTGACAACCTGATAACTCTTGTATGTGTGCTCATCCCATGCGGCGGTGACCGCTTTTATTTTTCCATCCTCTTTTGCAACTATGAAGTTGTTAAGCGATAATCCATCTACAGTAGAGGTTATTCTTCTGAAATGATCTTCAGTAATAACAGGAGCGATGTCGTATCTCCCTGCGTAACTGCGATATAAGCTGACGATTTCAGGTATGTCGCTCTCGGACGGAACCTCAATTGTAAATCGTTTATTGAGTTTCATCTTAAATAGGGGCAGGATGTTGAAAACATTGTTGTCACCCATATGAAAAGATTGGGGAAGTCCTGCTCTGCCACTTGTGAACACCAGCGGCTGCCTGTTGTCTTTCAGGAAGTTTACTATAACCAGTTTAACTCCTGATTTGTGTATGTGATCTACCGCAGCCCTTACCAGCCTGAAGGCGGTGGTTCCCCTTCTGTAATTGTGGTCCAGTCTCAGGTCAAGCATATAGCCTACCTTCATATCGGTTCCTGCCACCCTGGCGTTAAAATGTATAACCCCTACAAGGCCCACAATTCTGTCATCGCTGCACGCTACATAGTGCCATGCTTCACTGTCGAGAATACGATGCAGGCTGTTGAATTTGGGAGATCTGTTGATAAAAAGAGTTATAATACCCTCCTGAAGGCATCTTTTGGAAAGATTTGTTATCTCACTATTATCGGACTCTTTTGCCAGTCTGATCTCTATCTTCCCCATAAAAGCTGATTTAGGTTTAACATGGCAACTTTCACCTATTACCCGGTCGCCTGAAATAGCAAAGGTAGTTAAAAGTCCGGGGCTGGCAGAAAGCTTTTATGTTGTTTTGCCATCTTATACAGGGTCATTTTTCCGGCAGACTGAACATTATCTGCCTGATGCCTGTTAAAATAGCCGTATTTGAGATATATTGCGGGCTGAAGCGGCTTAAATTATAAAGATTTTTGCAATAAAGTAAGATATGAGCAGGGCAAGAGAGGGTTACAAAGCAGGTGCCGTTTCGGTAATATCCAACACGACACTCTTTATCATAAAGCTTTGGGCTGGCCTGGTGACAGGGTCTGTGGCCCTTACCGCTGATGCATGGCATACTTTATCAGACTCGATAAGTTCTATCGTGGTCATTGTCTCTGTAAGGCTCTCATCAAAGAAACCGGATAATAGACATCCCTTTGGCCATGGCAGGTGGGAACAGATTGCGGTACTCATCATAGCTTTTATGTTGGCTGTTGTGGCGTTTGACTTTCTCCGGGAGTCGGTGGTCAGGTTCCGTGACAGAGAGTCTGTGATTTTTGGTACATTGGCCATAGTGGTTACGGTCATCTCTTTGCTGGTCAAGGAGGCTTTGGCTCAGTATGTATTTATGATTGCCCGTAAAACAGACAACCTGAGCCTGAAGGCCGATGCCTGGCATCACAGAACCGATGCTCTCTCATCACTCGTGATACTTGCCGGAATATTGCTGGCAAACAGGCTGTGGTGGATAGACAGCCTGCTTGGTGCTATCGTGTCGGTAATGCTTTTTTACACAACATGGCAGATAGCACGGGAGGCTGTAACCAAGCTGCTTGGCGAGAAGCCCTCCCAAAAACTTATTGACGATATCATTAGTGAGATAGGGAAGATGCATGAGGTTGATATGGATCCGCACCATTTTCATATACACAACTATGTTACTCACCGCGAACTCACCTTCCATATCAGACTTGCCAGAGATATGACGATCGAAGAGAGCCATTTGATTGTTCAGGGTATAGAGAGTCGTCTTAAAGAGAGGTTTGGAATAGTGGCAACCGTAAGGGTAGAGCCTTTAAAATCTTATAATAGGGCGAAGCCACAGAGTAATCTTTGAGATAATCCTTGTTTTTGCTATATTTAAGGCTGTAACCATAAACCTTATAGTGCTATGAAGTTAAAAAAGCTGTTTAACCTCTTTGCGGTCATCGCATTGACCGGCTCTCTGTTTCTTGCTTATGGGTGCGAAAAGGATGATGATGAATATGGTAATGTTCTTGTGATAAACGCAACGGGCTACACCATTATAACCGATGTTCGCTGGGGCGATATGGAGCCCAATGAACAGCGGACAGTGGCAGATGGTGAGGAGACTCTCTATGAGCGGGTGCCTGCCGGCGATATAGAAATATGGGGCAAGATAGACCTTGAGGGCTATACCTGGGAAAAAGAGGAGTATAACCTTAAACCCAATATTCAGTATAATTTCACATGGACACCACCATCTGATTAAGTCTTCTGAGATTGAGCCGTTTTTGTGGTATGCGGAGATATCTGAGACTATAATCAGCAGGGCTTTCCTGTGATTCTATCATAATGCTGGCTGAGATTTATGTGGGGTTATTTCACTACATTTTCAGAGTAGTTCGTATGAGCTCTCTCTCCCGGTTCTATGATTTTGCCCGCTTCTATTATCCAGGTTATCTCACACCGGCCGGTGTGAATATGTATGTCAGCCTCTGTTCCGGTGTAAAGGATTGGGACGGGGGCTCTCCGTCCGTTTTGGCATCCACCGGAGCTATTCTTGTTTAACTTTTTGATAGTTGAGAAGAGAGACTTCCCTGCAGGGGGTTTCTCTATTATCGGTATATTTAACCCTCCTTTCGTAAAGGATTATGCAGTTCTGTGATTTAGCAGCAGAACCTGATTAGTAGGAGTTTAATAATACCTTATCCAGGCATGAGCAGTAATCAGAGCGATAATAGCAACAGATGGCACTCAATGAGTGCTGAGGCGGTACTTGAAAGCTTCGGAGTAGATGCAGAAAAGGGACTTTCCGATGATGAGTTGCGAAGCCGCTTTGAAAAGTACGGACCCAATGAGATACCGAGGGGCAGGAAACGGAGCTGGCTTGTCAGGCTACTGATGCAGTTTCATAACATATTGATCTATATTCTTATTGCCGCTGCAGTAATAACAGCGTTGATGGATCACTGGATAGACACCTGGGTTATCCTTGCAGTTATTCTGATAAACGCCTTGATAGGTTTTATTCAGGAGGGAAAAGCCGAAAGTGCTCTTGAGAGTATCCGTGAAATGCTCTCCCTCGATGCAGTAGTTATACGGGATGGAAAGAGATCGACAGTGCCGGCAGAGAATCTGGTTCCCGGAGATATTGTCTCTCTCCGCTCAGGCGACAAGGTTCCTGCCGATATGCGTCTGGTAAGCGTGAAGGACTGCAGGGTAGAGGAGTCTCCCCTGACAGGTGAGTCGGTGGCGGTCGGAAAGAGCAGTGATCCGTCAGATGAATCTGCCATACTTGGCGACAGGCTCTCTATGGCTTTTTCGGGTACGGTAGTCGTTTATGGCAAAGCCACAGGTGTTGTTGTAAGTACCGGAAGTGAGACAGAGATTGGTCGGATTAACCAGATGATCTCAACGGTCGATGACATAACAACCCCCCTTCTTAAACAGATAAAGGTGTTTGGAAAGTGGCTTTCGGTTGTGATACTACTTTTCACAAGTGCCTTCTTCGCTTTTGGTTACTATTTCAGGGACTACTCGATGTCAGAACTTTTTCTTGCAGCTATAGGCCTTATTGTAGCCTCAATTCCTGAAGGTCTGCCAGCGATAATGACTATAACTCTGGCTATAGGGGTACAGCGGATGGCTGGGCGTAATGCTATTATCAGGCGTCTTCCCTCTGTTGAGACTCTCGGAGCTGTCGATGTTATCTGCTCTGACAAGACAGGAACCCTCACCCGTAATGAGATGACTGCCGTGTCTGTAATTACGGCTGAGAAGAGATATGTCGTAGAGGGAACAGGATATAAACCTGAGGGTAGATTTTTGACAGATGACAAGGAGGTGACTCCGGATAATGACCCGGTACTACTGCAACTGCTAAAGGTGTCAAGGGTTAACAATAACGCAGAGATTGAGAAGGATGCAGATGGGAACTGGAAACTGACAGGCCTGCCGACAGCCGGTGCTTTACTCACATTGAGCTACAAGGGGGGGCTGAAAGATTTCAAGGTTGATCGCATTGACACCATACCATTTGAGTCTGATCATAAATATATGGCAACCCTGAACCGTGTAGATGATGAGATGTTTGTCTTCCTGACTGGTGCGCCTGAGAGAATAGTTGAGATGTGCACCAGTCAATACAGTGCAGATGGTGAGAAGGAGCTAGACAAAGGGTACTGGGAAGAGAAGATGGAAGAGGCTGCCGGTGAAGGGCTCAGGCTTCTTGGAGTTGCCTTCAGCAAGACAGCAAATGATCGCAGGGAGATCGACAAGGATGATATTGAACATAATAAGATATTCCTCGGAGTTGTGGGTATAATGGATCCACCCCGCGACGAGGTCGTTGATGCCATAAGGGAGTGCAGGAGTGCAGGGGTAGAAGTTAAAATGATAACCGGAGATCATGCCGCTACTGCCAGAGCAATTGGCGCCCGGATAGGGATAGGGGACGGAACCAGTTCTGTAACCGGGAAGGAGCTTGAGGCGATGAGTGATGATGAGATGAGGCGAGCTGTATCTGAACATGATATATATGCCCGTACCAGTCCCGAGCATAAACTTAGACTTGTAAAAGCTCTTCAGGAGAATGGCTCTCTTTGCGCTATGACAGGCGATGGCGTCAATGATGCCCCTGCACTGAAGAGAGCCAATATTGGCATAGCGATGGGTATTAAGGGTACTGAGGTTTCCAAGGATGCCTCCGAAATGGTTTTGGCCGATGACAATTTTGCCACAATAGTGAATGCGATAGAGGAGGGCCGTACCGTTTATGATAATATCAGAAAGGCACTGCTCTTTATTTTGCCGACGAACGGCGCAGAGGCTCTGGTGCTTATGACAGCTATACTGTTAGGTATTGCGATGCCAATTACGCCTGCTCAGATATTGTGGGTAAATATGGTTACCGCTGTTACCCTGGCCCTGGCTCTCTCGTTTGAACCCGCAGAGAGTGATGTTATGAAGAGACCTGCCCGGGGTGCCGACCAGCCGATTATTGGTAAACTCTTTATATGGCGGATTACCTTTGTCTCACTTCTTATAGGGGGATTGACCTTTACCGTTTTTACCACTCTTTCAGACGCACTTGATGTTTCAGAGGCTCGTACCATATCTGTTAACACCCTTGTGGCCGGTCAGCTTTTTTACCTCTTTAATTGCCGGAGAATTGAGGGTGCCGCTCTAAGCAGCGGGTTCTTTAGTAACAGGTATGCCTTCCTGGCTGCTGCCGCCCTCGTTGTTCTGCAAGTGGTATTTGTTTATACCCCTTTTATGAACAGGTTTTTTGATACCCGTCCGATAGCTGCTTCCTACTGGCTATACCCCCTGGCCGCCGGTGCGATGGTATTCCTGATAGTTGAGCTTGAGAAGTTCATTATTAACAGAATCAAGCTTCGATAGTGCTATTATCAGGAATATAGTTGTAGGTTGAATGAGGGTGTCTGCATACTTGCTGATACAGTAGTCCCGGTAATTGACGCAGTGGTGGTATAAAACTCTATTGCTCTGCTGCATATTGGGATATTATCATATATCTCCTTATATATAAGTGCTATTTTTGCGCTACTATTTTCGATGCTATGTGTGAGATGAGAGAGGATAACAGTTTTATTGATATTCTGAGAAGCGAAGTGGTGCCTGCACTTGGATGTACAGAGCCTATAGCGGTAGCGCTTGCTGTGTCAAGGGCAAGGGAAGCTTTAGGGGCTACACCCGACAGGGTAAAGGTACTTGTCAGTCCCAATATATTTAAAAACGGCATGGGGGTGGGGGTGCCTGGTACAGGACTTACTGGACTGCCCATAGCCGCTGCACTCGGAATGATATATGGAAAATCGGAAGATGGTCTGGAGGTGCTGCGGGGTGTTACTGCAGATGTCGTAAAAGAGGCGGTCACAGTTATTTCCGGTGGCAAGGTAGAGATAGATATTGAGAAGAATTCACACAAGCTCTATGTTGAAGCTATATGCTATGGTGAAACCGATTCGGTCTCAAGAGCAATTATTAACACCCGGCATTCCAATATATGCAAGGTGGAGCTTGATGGTACTGTGATAGAGAGCCGATCCGATAATGTTTCCGATACCAGTTCAACCGGCAGCGATCCTGTCAATGGTTTGTCAGTAAGCGCTATATACGACTTTGCTGTCTCGGTGCCATTTGAAAAGATAAGCTTTATACTTGAGTCGGCTGAGGTAAACAGGGCCGTGGCCGAAGAGGGCCTTAATGGTGAGTATGGTTTGATGGTGGGAAGAAGATTGAAGGCTCTTGTTGACCGTGGTGTTCTCGGAGATGATCTGATTAATCGTGCAATGATGCTGACCGCAGCGGCCAGTGATGCAAGGATGGCAGGCTCTTCCATGCCTGTGATAAGCAATTCCGGGAGCGGAAATCAGGGTCTTACCGCCACACTCCCTGTTGTTGCAGCAGCAGAAAAGCTTCAGAGCGATCGTGAAAGCCTTGCAAGGGCATTGACGCTTTCACACCTTATAGCGATTCATATTAAGCGGTATCTCGGACGACTATCTGCCCTTTGTGGCTGTGTGGTTTCATCTGCCGCTGCAGGATGCGGAGTCACTCTTCTGCTGGGTGGTGGAAAGAGGGAGACTGTCTACACCATAAAGAATATGATCGGAAGTATTACCGGTATGATTTGCGATGGCGCAAAAGAGGGGTGTGCGCTGAAGATCAGTTCAGGTGTTGGCTCTGCTGTGCAGTCATCGCTTCTGGCACTAGAGGGGGTGGTTGTCTCTTCTGCCGACGGCATTATCGAAGAGGATATAGAAAAGAGTATCCGGAATCTTGGTGCTGTCGGAAGTGAGGGTATGGTGGCAACCGACGATCTGCTTCTTGATATAATGGTTTCAAAATCGGCAGATCAGTAGTCGACACCCCGATAATACTTTGCTCACAAAGCTTCGCTTTGTTCGCGGACTTCCATGGGTAGTTGTTATAAAGAGGAAAAGGCCTGGTAAGTAGTTTTGCCGACGGGTGTTGTTGTCAGTCTGCAAAAAAGAAAAAGCATTCATATTGCTTCGCAATAGTGCAGTAGTGAGATTGGGTGTAAGGTGAGAAGATTGCTGCAAAGCTTCGCTTTTTTCGCGGACTTCCATGGGGGTGACCAGAAAGAGGAAAAGGCCTGGTA
>SLNP01000039.1 GCA_007132995.1 Bacteroidales bacterium
AATGATGTGATTGTCGCGAACAAACTCCGTTGCCTCACCATCAATCTTCACTTCACTGACTTTAAGGCCGGGATTCAGCGAGAGAACTATATCGGAGAGGGACCCACGGTGATCGTTACGAAGGGTAATCTCGGCGGTAGCCCTTATAGAGCTGTTCCTGTGTTCGAGGTCGATGGCCACATCTGTAACGGTCGCGAATCCCATGTTCTCATATCTCTCGTTGGTCGCAATGGTCCTCGCCTTTACCCGTCCGTCTGCCCGGTAATCGTTTACAACATAGAAGGCCGAACCTGCAGCAACAACAAGCAGCAGCACCATAGTAATTCTGGATACAGTGACCTGCCCGAGTGATTGAGGCAGCCTGCGGAAAAGTATGGCTGTGGCCATAATAAAAGAGGCCCCGAGCGAGAAGTACATAAGCCTCTGAGCGAGAATAAGGGGCAGATTATCATAACCTATCATTCCCGACTTGAACATCGGTATTCCGAAGGCCATGTAGTCGAAAATATATCCTGCCCTGTCATGCAGATAGAACACGCTGACCGCTATGTATGCAAGCACAAGGAATATGGTTATGGCCTGGTTTTTAATTACCGACATGGCCAGATATGCAAATCCGAGGCTGAATACAATTGTTGGAACCGATATCAGTAGCAGGTGGCTGAGATAGGTCGAATAACTAACCTCTATCTGTGGTGATATGATGTTGATTACCAGTGCTATGGCTATCACAACCAGGCTCATACCCAGGAAGAGTTTGAATATACCCCATGTCTTGCCAAGAACATACTCAAGGTTAGACATTGATCGGGTATAGAGAACCTCATTGGTGTCGACCTTCTTGTCGCGCTTCATAAAGTCTGAGGCCAGAAATACCAGTATAACCGCCTGGAATATGTTGGCAAGATATATACTGAAATGGGGCAGGGCCGTAGCTATCGCTATCATATTCCAGCGTTCGGGGCCCAGCGGCGAGAAGGTGGTAAGGGTCATTACCACGGTCAGGAGTACAATAAGCAGTGCAAAGATGCGGAAGAACCAGCTCCTTCGGAGAGTCTTCGCCTCATATCGTGCAACTGTGCCTATGTTATGAATGAATCCCATTGCTATAAGTTTTTCCTGTTAAACATTTTCATTGCCCCCGGATGCTACCTCCATAAAGTAGACATAAGCATGCTCGAGGTTTGCCGGTATGGCTACGGCCCCGTTCGACGGGGGCTCCTGTGAAACTACCTGTACATCCCATCCGGTATCGGTGGGTATTGTAGAGATGACATGGTAGCGCTCCTTTACATCGTAGTATTCGTCAGCGGTAATGCTGATATTGAATACATGCCCCTCGGTCGAGGCAACCAGCTTCTCGGGCGATCCGTTATATACGAGTTCGCCCTTGTTGAGTAGGGCCATATCGCTGCATGTAGATGATATGTCGCCCACTATGTGTGTTGAAAGTATTATTACAACATCCTTCTGGCTCAGGTCTGACAGGATATTCCGGAACCTGATTCTCTCATCGGGGTCGAGACCCGTTGTGGGCTCATCGACAATTATGAGCCGCGGATCTCCTATTAGTGCCTGGGCTATGCCGAGCCTTCTCTTCATACCTCCGGAGAGCCTGTTGGCCTTACGGTCGCGTGCCTCAAAAAGGCCAACCTCGTCCAGAAGACGATCTACCTGTTCCATCCGCTCTTTACGACTCTTTATCCCCGCAAGAGCACCTGAGTAGTCGAGAAACTCCCAGGTCTTCAGGGAGGTGAAGAAACGGAAGTCCTGGGGCAGATAGCCCAGAATACTTCTTATCTCTTTGCGATATTTGTGGATGTCACGGCCATCGACCAGTACCTTGCCCGATGTCTGCTTCATAAGGGTAACCAGAATCCTCATAAGTGATGATTTACCGGCACCGTTTGGCCCCAGAAGTCCGAACATTCCCTTCCCTATATCGAGGGAGAGATCTTTAATGGCATGATTGCCACCCGGGTAGATCTTGTTTAACTCTCTTATCTCTATATTCATCTCTTTACTGTTTCGCTGTTTTACAGATAGAACCCTTTCTCATCTCTCTGTTAGACACTAAAAAGCGCCGAAATATTTCACTTTTAATCGTACCTGCCTGCCTGTTTTTGCCGGTTTAACACACCGTTAACAATGGCGTGGCGAACCACCCCCCCTGACAGGCGAGTGGAGGTGGTATTGTTAATGGTGTGAAACAAATTCCTATTTTTGCCCCGACCCATCTTTTTGAAATGGAAAGGAGAACCGGCAAGAGCAGTAAGATCATTAATGATCCGGTATATGGATTTATCAATATACCGGCCGACTTCCTTGCTGCTGTAATTGATAACCAATGGTTTCAGCGTCTGAGGAGAATTAAGCAGTTGGGCCTTACCAACTATGTATATCCCGGTGCCAACCATACACGGTTTCAGCATTCGCTTGGCGCTCTGCACCTTACTGTTTCTGCCGTTGAGACCCTGCGCTGTAAGGGCGTAACGGTGAGCAGGGATGAGGAGGAGGCACTGCTGCTGGCTGTTCTGCTGCATGATGTCGGTCACGGCCCCTTTTCACATGCCCTTGAGGATTCACTCTTCTCGGGTGTTACTCATGAGAAATTGTCTCTCCTCTTTCTTGAGAGACTCTCTGATCTCTGGCCCGGCAGAAGCGAGCTTGCCGCTTCAATATTCAGCGGACGGTACCAGAGAGAGTTTTTCAGGGAGCTGTTATCGGGACAGACAGATATGGACAGGCTTGACTACCTTAGACGCGACAGCTTCTTTACGGGGGTCGTGGAGGGATCTGTAAGTTCAGACAGGATAATAAAGATGCTCAATGTTGCGGATGATCATCTGGTGATTGAGGAGAAGGGGATATACTCGGTAGAGAATTTCCTTATTGCCCGGAGGTTGATGTACTGGCAGGTCTATATGCACAAGACTGTAATAGCCGTTGAAAGAGTGGTTGAGGCTGTTATACAGCGAGCCCGTGAGCTGGCTGAGGCCGGAATGCCGCCCGCAGCCCCTGCTCCCCTCACCTTCTTCCTTGAGAGGCGGATAACAGCGATTCATCTTGACTCCTGTAGCGCAGCAGAGCGGGAAGATATATTGGACAAGTTCGCCCTTCTTGATGACAGTGACATAGTGGTGGCGGCCAAAAGCTGGATGGGCCATGCCGATCCTGTTCTCTCACATCTCTGCCACTCCCTTACAGGCAGGGATCTGCCCGCCATAGAGCTCTCTAACAGTCCGTTCTGTAATGACAGGGTTGAGGCATTGACCCGCAAGGCGGTAAAGAGATATGGTGTTTCTGAGCGTGATGGCCACTATTTTGTCTTTACCGGCGAGGTCTCCAACCGTACCTATGCGCCTGACGACCCTCAGGTCAACATATTGCTTAAAGATGGCTCTATATGCACCATTAAAGAGGTGTCCGATATGTTTGATCACGATTCTCTTTCACAAAAGAGTATTAAATACTTTCTTTGCTACCCGAAAATATTTCGTGAAATGAAATAATAAAATAACAACAGTATGGAGTTTACGGCTTCTGCGATAGCGGGATTTTTGAAAGGAGAGGTTGAGGGCCAGTCTGACATAAAGGTCAGCACTATTGCCCGTATAGAGGAGGGGTTTGAAGGTGCCCTCTCTTTTCTGGCCAATCCAAAGTATGAACAATATATCTATACCACCGGATCGTCGGTGGTGCTGGTGAGTCGCGATTTCAAACCCTCTTCACAGGTTGCCGCCACCCTTATCAGGGTCGATGACCCGTACCTGGCTTTCGCCTCACTTCTGGAGATGGTGCAGCAGTCAAAACCGTCGAAAAAGGGTATTCACTCTACCGCCGTTATTGGCGAGGAGAGTGAGATTGGCGAAGATGTCTATATTGGCCCTTATGTCTGTATCGGTGACGGTGTGAAGATAGGTGAAGGATGTTATCTGGGTGCCCACACTACAGTGGGCGATGGAACAACTATAGGTGGTGGAACCAGAATATATGCCGGTGTAAACATATATCACGACTGTATAATCGGCGATAACTGTACCATCCATTCGGGATGCGTGATAGGTGCCGATGGCTTTGGATTTGCGCCTCAGTCGGAGAGTGAGTTTGCCAAGATTCCGCAGGTAGGGAATGTGATTCTGGAAGATAGTGTTGAGATTGGAGCCAATGCATGCATTGACCGCGCCACAATAGGCTCTACAATTATACACAGAGGCGTAAAAATAGACAACCTTGTGCAGATAGCACACAATGTTGAGGTTGGCGAGAACAGTGTTATGGCAGGTCAGACAGGTGTGGCAGGATCTACCAAAATTGGACGCAACTGTATGTTTGGCGGACAGGTAGGAATAACAGGCCATGTTACTGTTGCTGACGGTACTAAAGTGGGGGCTCAGGCCGGTATTGCCGGAAATATAAAGAGGCCCGACACAGTACTGCTCGGATCGCCCGCCATCGATTATAAAGATTTCATGAAATCGTTTGCAATATTCAGACAGCTTCCCCGTATCAGGGCAGATGTTGACTCACTTACCAGGGCTGGTAAAAAGGCTGATAATCAGTAACACAACCCTTTCGGTCTACCATAAACATGCTGAGCGGGACTCTGTTATGGGGTCTATATTTATGATGTTCGAAAAAAATTACCTTTTTTTGTAGCTTTATCGAATCGCAATTGTAATACTATAATGACAGAGAATCAGAGAACAGTTGCCAGGGATGTCAGCCTAACTGGTAAAGGGCTCCATTCCGGGGTAGATGTGACCATCACATTCAGACCCGCACCTCCCGACCATGGGTATAAGTTTTGCCGGACAGATCTGCCCGACAGCCCTGTAATAGACGCTATAGCCGAAAATGTTACTGACACCTCAAGGGGCACTACCCTTTCACAGAACGGGGCAACGGTGGCTACAGTAGAACATGTGCTGGCCGCCTTTTACGGTATGAGGGTAGATAATGTGCTTATTGAGATAGATGGCCCCGAAGCACCCATTATGAAAGGCAGCTCATATATGTTTACACAGGCAATCAAGGAGGCAGGTGTGGTTGAGCAGGATGCTGCCCGAAACTACTACAGGGTCAGTGAGAAGATAGCCTACTCTGATGAGGAGCACGGAGTTGATCTTATAATATATCCCGACGACAAGTTCAGTATAAATGTTCTTATAGACTATAACAGCAAGATACTTGGCAACCAGTACGCCATACTTGACTCGATAGATGATTTCGAGAACGAGGTTTGCCGCAGCCGGACATTCGTCTTCTTCCATGAGTTGGAGCCTCTTCATAAGATGGGGCTTATCAAGGGCGGGGAGCTTGACAACGCCATAGTTATCTTGGAGAGAGAGGTTCCCCAGGAGGAGATTGACCGTATAGCGAAACTCTTCAATAAACCTGGCATCACAACCCATAAGGCGGGAATACTTAACAACACGGAACTCCACTATCCCAACGAGCCGGCAAGGCACAAGCTTCTCGATATTATAGGAGATCTTGCCCTTGTGGGGCGGCCTATCAAGGGCAAGGTTGTTGCCACCCGTCCCGGCCATTATGCCAACACCAATCTTGCCAAGCAGGTTCGGCAGCATATTAAGAAGGCCCACTCGAAAAATAACATACCGGTATATGATCCCTCTCAGAAGCCTGTTTTGGCAGTAGAGGATATTAAGGCCCGGCTTCCGCACAGATACCCATTTCTGCTTATAGATAAGGTTATACATGTTGATGAGACATCCGTTGTAGGGCTGAAGAATGTGACCTTTAATGAGCTCTTCTTCCAGGGCCACTTCCCTGACGAGCCCGTCATGCCGGGGGTGTTGCTGGTAGAGGCGATGGCCCAGACCGGTGGCATTCTGGTTCTCAACTTCGTTGATGAGCCTGAGCGCTATTCCACCTACTTTCTGAAGATAGACAAGGTTAAGTTCAAACAGAAGGTTGTTCCGGGCGACACAGTTCTCTTTAAGCTTGATATGACAGAGCCTGTAAGGCGGGGAATAGTACAGATGTACGGTCAGGCCTTTGTTGACAGTAAGATTGTTGCCGAGGGCGAACTGACGGCGCAGATAATAAAGAACAGATAAGAGATGGTAACTATGATATCCAATCAGGCATATGTAGACCCGGGAGCAAGGATAGGAGATAAGGTAAAGATTGATGCATTTGCCTATGTTTATCCCGATACCGAGATAGGTGACGGTACATGGATAGGCCCCGGAGCAGTGGTAATGGAGGGTGCACGCATTGGCAAAAACTGTCGTATCTTCCCCGGAGCGGTTGTTTCTGCAATACCTCAGGATCTGAAATTTCAGGGCGAGGAGAGCTTTACCATTATTGGCGACAACACTACCATTCGTGAGTGTGTGACCGTTAACAGGGGAACCGCTGCAAAGGGCAGGACTGTGGTGGGCAGCAACTGCCTGCTGATGTCATATGTTCATGTGGCACACGACTGCTTGATAGGCGACAACTGCATACTTGTCGGCTACACCGGGCTTGCAGGCGAGGTGGTCGTTGAAGATTATGCTATTCTTGGCGGTGGAACCGTGGTGCATCAGTTTGTTAGAATCGGCAGACATGTCATAGTGGGCGGCGGATCTAAAGTGCGGATGGATGTTCCGCCATACATAATGGCCGATCGTGAACCCCTGGCCTATATGGGCATCAACTCGGTAGGGCTTAAGAGGCGAGGCTTTTCGAAAGAGAAGATGGAAGAGATAGAGAGTGTATACAGGGCACTCTACAAGGGAGGCATGAATAATACACAGGCATTGGCCCATATAGAGGAGAACCTCCCACCCTCTACAGAGAGAGACCACATAGTCTCATTTGTCCGTGAGTCTAAACGCGGAATTATCAGGATACGGTAAAGAGGGGCTGAATATACACCCCTGTTCAAACCCCCTGAGCCTTTAGTTCCATAAGGGTGTTGTCGGGCGATACCAGATAGAGGCCTTCAGAGGCATCGGTAAGGTATCCGGCAACAGATATGTCCGGAATTGATAACAGCTCTTCTCCATAGCTCACGGGTGCAAAGAGGAGAAACTCGTAGTCTTCACCTCCATTTAGTGCAGCCACAACGGGATCTGTGTTTATCTCACCGGCAACACTGCCGGTTTCGCTGTCGACCGGTATCTTTTCATAATAGAGTCTGCATCCCAGCCCCTTGTCTATACAGAGGCCGGTAAGTGTTGAGGCCAGCGAATCCCTTATTATTGTCATGGCGCCTATCTCTATCCCCTTATCCCTTATTTCGTTAAGGAGCTTAAGCCTCAGATCCGGTTTGAGTTGCCGGCCTATTATATAGCGGTAGTCTGAGAGGTCAGGCTGCGGAAGGGCCCCTTCAGAGAAGATACGGCTCTCACGCTCCAGTATCTGTAGCCCCGCATAGGCTGCGCCCAGATCTCCGGTAATACATATAAGGTCATTGGGGCGTATATCATCTGCACCCCTCTCTTCATTTCCGGTAGCTGCCCTGGCAGACCCCGCCGAACCCCATGAGGTGGTAGAGATGGTAACACCGGTAACAGATGGTTTGATATCTATACCGACTACTGTAAGGCTATATCTCTCTGCCGCTGCAGAGACACCTGCGAAGAGCTCTCTTATCTGCTCAACATTCAGTTTGCTGCTTACCGCAGCCTTTACCGATAATGCCCCGGCGCTGCCCCCCGAAGCGATAATACCGGCGATGCTTCTTACTACCGCTTTATAACCCAGATGTTTAAGAGGAAAGTATACTAGATTGAAGTCAATTCCCTCAAGCATTATGTCTGACGAAATCAAAGTGTCTCTGTCGCTGCTGCTGAAAGTTCCGGTGCCGTAGACTGTCTCGCCCGGGGTCAGGCCCAGATCATTCCATATATGTCGTATCAGCTCATATCTGCTGTAGCCCTTTTCGATCTCGCTTCCGCTCTCATCGCTACCTGTGCTGCTCTTTCTCTCCCCTCCCTTTGCGGCGTCGCCCTCTTTTCCGGCTGCTGCATGCCGCTCTTTACCGTCTCGCTTTTTCTCCATCTCTATGACTCCTCAAACTCTTTATCATTTCTGCCATTCGCCGGCTCTTTTCTTATGTTTCCTCTTACGGTTATTGGGTGCCGTATCTCATTTATATTACCTCACCCTGCCTCTGCTACAGCTCTAAGGCCGGATATTCTGCCGTGACCGCTGCGTCGCCGATACCTGATTTACGGCCTGCCTTACCAGTCAAGAATAACACTCTTGTCGCGCGGGTATCTTACCCTGTAGGTTAGCAGCAGCTCTGCACGCTGCCCGGGGGCGAGATTGAGCATCCAGGTTGCAATGCCCGTTTCACTGTTGAGTGAAGCACCGCTGAGTTCAACCTGTTCAACCACTATATCGCTGTCGGTCGAGACCGGTATCTGATCTTTCACCCTCACCATTACACTGTCTTCCCTGTTGTTTCTTACAGTAATTCTGAACGAACGGGTATCGATGCGGTTACCCCTCAGAAAGCTGGTGGTTGTCTGCTCAGTTACCCTGTCGCGGCTAACCGTGATACCACGGTCTCTGCCGAGCGATACCACCATGGTGTCGGTTACTCCGGATGGATATATCTCTGTTTTTCCGGCGAAGGTGTTGCCGATATATATATTAGCCTCACCGCCGAATATATTCAACTCTTCCCATCTGTCAATATGTGCGGTCAGAAATGCCGCACTATTGATTTTGGGAACTGTCTGGTGAATAAAGCTGGCCCTTACACTGCTCCGTTCAATCTCGATAGACCTTATCCTCCCGTCAGATGTCAGGTTTTGCGGTTCCTGAAGGTCGAACGACATGATATTTGCACTTCTGGCCAGCTCTGCCGAAGGTGTGGAGGCCCTCTTCTCTAAAGAGTCTGGAGCTATGGCGGCGCCCCTTACCATCAGTGCCGCCTCCGATCTTCTGGTTTCACCGTAAGAGGCTATATGGTGGTCGGCCAGAGGCAATCTCTCTGCAGTGAAGAATCCGAGGTTCCAGGGTGTGAGAACCGGAACCACCCCCGGTTCTGTGGGGGAGGCATTGGATAGGCTCATGGTTACATTACTCCAGTTGTTGCCGGTATTTTGAAAGATGTTGGCTCTGTAAACTATGGTAAGCGGTTCGCCGGTGTCGCCCACCCTGATATCGTAAGATGGCGTCCATCCCGCACTGCTCACCACATAGGTTACCCTCAGTTTCGCCTCTCCTGCCGCGGATGCCCTTACAGGAATCTTAATCTCGCCAACCGGGTTAGCCCTGGCAGCCGGGCCTGAGATATGTCTCAGCTGGCTGTTGAGGATAGCTATCTCGTTGTTGTACCCCTTTACCACCCTCTCTCTCTCAAGAACAGCGGCCCGTATTCCTGCTATGCGCGTAGAGTAGAATATGAACAGGGCTTCAAGCTGAGTGGCCGTAAGGGCTCCCTGTCCGCCTGCCGTTCTGTTGGCCGTAAGGAACGCCTCCTCCTCCTTCAGTACTCCGATAGCCATCTGCTCATCCTCTCTCTTTATCTCCAGATTCTCTATCAGGGCCCTCAGCCTTTCTGCCTCAGCATTCGCCTCCGGTGAACTCAGGTAGTTTCTTCGGTGCTCAACATTCATAATCATAAAATTTCCTTCGCCGGTCACCTCTATGCTGAGGGGATCTATGTGCGGCGACAGCCCTCCCAGCAGGAGGGTGCTCTCCCCCCTGGCAATGGGTGCGTTGGCCTCCATCACTATCATGGCACCGGATGGATAGAGTGTAACGCCACTTATGGTACCCCTTATGTTTACAAGGTCGTCTTCCTCCATACCATTGTCTGTCGCATAGCGGCCTTCTGCACCGGCATCGGGTTGCATCGGAGTTAGTCCGGGTAGCCGCGGAGGCCGAATTCCGATTATATCTACCTCTGCAAGAGAAGTGGCCCTTCTGCTGCCACTCTCTTCGCCCTCCTTTAGCATTATCACATTTATTACAGACCTCTCCCTTACAGGCTCAGAGATGTCGGCATAACCCTTCAGTGAGAATCTTATGCGTGAGGATGGCGTTGTAACAAGCGAGTAGATGCCGTTCTGATCGCTTATCGCGACAGGCTCCTGAGTTCCGGATATAAAGATGTTTACATTGCTAAGTGACTCCCCCTCTGCATTGGTGATTACACCTGTAACCCTGTGCTGATGCAGGGTATAACCCATTTCACCACCATGAAGCAGTGTGGCGGTAATAAGGGCGATAATGGCTGTAAATACTGTTTCTCTCATCGCTTTCAGGTTTCTGTTATCTGGTAATCAATGTGTCATCGCTGTTTGATCGGGAGATGCTCTCCGATGTTAAAGATAACATCTTTTCAGATAACTATGACCATATTTATCGAAAGTAGCCGGAGCCCCCGCGCACAGGCCACTTTCCGGTACTGCTGCGGGCGCAGAGGCCTTCGGCTATAGAGCCGGATCAATAGCCGTCATCACTCCCTGAGAGAGGTTGGAAGTCCGGTTTCCAGAGTCGCCGTTTCGCTCCTGCCGGGCCGCCGCTACCTGAACCTGATCGGCTACATCTGATGCGCTGAGATAGAGAGTTGTGCCGATTGACCGATTTTCCTATTTTTGTGATCTGTCCGGAACGGACATGTTTTGACAACTTTTACTGCAGAGGGTTGTTGATATAGTTGAGAAACTGCGTATTTACTGTTTATGGAAAAGAGTAACGACAAGATACTCGATGAGGTTACATCCGGAGAGTACAAGTATGGCTTCTACACTGATATAGAGTCCGATCAGATACCACGCGGGTTAAGTGAAGATACTGTTCGTATGATATCGTCGCTCAAGGAAGAGCCGGAGTGGCTGCTTGAGTTCCGCCTTAACGCCTTCAGGCACTGGCAGACCATGAAGATGCCCTCATGGGCTAACCTTAAGATACCCGATATCGACTTTCAGGATATTATATACTACTCAGCACCGAAGAAGAGAAGCAGCCCTGAAAGCCTTGATGAGGTTGATCCCGAACTGATAAAGACATTTGATAAGCTTGGCATACCCCTGTCAGAGCAGAAGCTGCTTGCCGGTGTGGCGGTAGATGCTGTAATAGACAGTGTCTCGGTCACCACCACCTTTAAAGAGACGCTTGCCGAACATGGCATAATATTTTGCTCTTTCAGCGAGGCGGTAAAGGAGTATCCCGAACTGGTAAGACGACATCTTGGCAGTGTGGTGCCCTATACCGACAATTTCTATGCCGCCCTCAACTCGGCAGTCTTTAGTGACGGATCGTTCTGTTATGTACCCAAAGGTGTGAGATGCCCCATGGAGCTCTCGACCTATTTCCGTATTAATGCTGCCAATACCGGGCAGTTCGAGCGTACCCTTCTGGTTGCCGATGAAGAGAGCTATGTCAGCTATCTTGAAGGGTGTACGGCTCCGGCACGCGATGAGAACCAGCTTCACGCCGCCGTGGTAGAGATAGTGGCAGAGAAGAGTGCCGAGGTGAAATACTCTACAGTGCAGAACTGGTATCCCGGCGACAGGGACGGAAGCGGCGGCGTCTACAACTTTGTTACCAAAAGGGGTATATGCAAGGGAGATAACTCAAAAATATCGTGGACACAGGTTGAAACCGGATCGGCCATAACATGGAAGTACCCATCCTGCATACTGAGGGGTGATAACAGTATCGGTGAGTTCTATTCGGTGGCGGTTACCAACAACCACCAGCAGGCAGATACCGGTACCAAGATGATTCATATAGGAAAGAACAGCAGAAGCACAATCATCTCAAAGGGTATCTCTGCAGGATTGAGCCAGAACAGCTACAGGGGGCTTGTGAAGGTGCTTAAAAATGCCACCGGGGCCCGTAATTTTTCCCAGTGCGACTCACTTCTTCTGGGAGAGAGGTGCGGGGCACACACATTTCCCTATCTTGAGGTCGATAACCAGTCGGCTATAATTGAGCATGAGGCCACAACCTCGAGAATAGGGGAAGACCAGATATTCTACTGCAATCAGCGGGGAATATCTACCGAAGATGCCGTGGGACTTATTGTTAACGGCTACGCCCGTGAGGTTATTAATAAGCTTCCCATGGAGTTTGCGGTCGAGGCCCAGAAGCTGCTTCAGATAAGCCTTGAGGGGAGTGTCGGATAGTCTTGCTGACCCGGGCAACACATACGGGCTACAAACCCTGCCCTGTCTGGTCCGGGTGGCCATGTTGGTTTGAATCGGGCAGTCGGGAAGAAGTGAAAAGTGATCAGGAATGAGCATAAAGCATTAAGAATAAAGAGAGAATAGAGCTATGTTGATAGTAGACAACCTAAAGGCTTCCATCGACGGGAAGCAGATACTCAAAGGGATGACCCTGACGGTCAATCCGGGAGAGATACATGCCATAATGGGACCCAATGGCTCGGGCAAGAGTACCCTGGCCTCAGTCCTTGCCGGCCGTGAATTTGTTACGGTTAACGAGGGAACCGTCACCTACTTTGGTGAGAATCTGCTGGAGATGGAGCCGGAAGAGAGGGCTAAAGAGGGTCTTTTTCTTGGCTTTCAGTATCCTATAGAGATACCTGGTGTCAGTATGGTAAATTTCATGAAGACAGCGGTTAACGAACAGCGCAAGCACCGGGGTCTTGAACCGCTATCGGCCTCCGATTTTCTTAAGTTGATGAGAGAGAAGAAGGAGCTCGTTGAGATCGATTCCAAGCTGACCAACAGGTCGGTAAATGAAGGCTTTTCGGGAGGTGAGAAGAAGAAGAATGAGATATTCCAGATGGCTATGCTGGAGCCTAAGCTTGCCATTCTCGATGAGACCGACTCCGGCCTCGATATCGATGCCCTGAGGGTTGTTGCTAATGGTGTAAACAAGATAAAGCGCCCCGACTCTTCGGTGGTGGTGATAACCCATTACCAGAGGCTTCTTGATTTTATTGTTCCTGATGTGGTTCATGTGCTGTATGACGGACGAATAGTTAAGACAGCCGGCAGGGAACTTGCACTGGAATTGGAGCAGAAGGGTTATGACTGGATAAGGAAAGAGGCAGAAAAAAGCGACGAGACATGGACAGTGAAACCAAAATAGATGAGAGGTACGCCGAACTCTTCAGGAGCCGTATAGAGCAGATCAGTGCCGGCTCTGCCCCCTTTATAAACTCTCTGAGAGAGGAGGCTTTCGGGCGTTTCCGGGAGCTGGGCGTTCCTGACCGTAAGAGCGAGGCCTATCGTTATACCAATCTCGAACCCCTCTTCAGTCATCACTATCACGACTATATCATCCCCGATGCCGGCGACCTTAACTATGCCCGTAATTTTGAGTGTGAAGTTGAGGATCTCGATGTGCATAACCTGGTACTGGTTAACGGCTTCTATCCGCCTAACGGCGGCGCTCTCAAAACTATTGACCCCGGTGTAAGCCTGGGTAGCCTCACGGAGGCGGCCGTCTCCCAGAGTGAGGTTGTTGAGAGGCACTACGGCAGGTATGCCGCCAGTGATGAAGATGGCCTGATACATCTGAATACGGCACTGGCAACCGACGGTGTCTTTATTAATGTTCCGGAGGGGGTCAGGTCTGAAAAGCCTGTACAGATAGTTAATCTTGTAAGGTCTGAGAAGGATATATTTGTGCAGCACCGCAACCTTGTGGTGGTGGGGGAAGATGCCGAGGCCACCATTATAATATGCGATCATACCGTTTCGCCAAACAACTATCTGACCAATGCCGTTACAGAGGTCTATGTGGGTGCCAATGCCCGCTTTACCCTGATAAGGGTTCAGAATGAGCACAACAAGGCAGCTAAACTGACCCACACCTTCATACATCAGGAGCGGGGTAGCTATGCCTCATCTGTAAATATCACCCTTCACGGAGGGGTTGTGCGCAACAGCACCTATCATCATCTTGGGGGCGAGGGGGCACATGCCAACGCCGCCGGTCTCTATCTTACAGACAGAACCCAGCATGTTGATAACTTTGTCAGTGTTAACCATGCCGTTGCCGACTGTACCAGCAATCAGCTCTTCAAGGGTGTTCTGGATGATGTTGCAACGGGTACCTTTAACGGCCGTATAGTGGTGCGTCCCGATGCACAGCGCACAAGGGCCTACCAGAGCAATAACACCATACTGCTTACCGATGATGCCCGGATGGATACCCGGCCGCAGCTTGAGATATTTGCCGATGATGTAAAGTGCAGTCACGGTGCCACAGTGGGGCAGATCGATGATAATGCCCTCTTTTATCTTATGTCGAGAGGTATTAACCGCAGAGAGGCCAGGCTGATGCTTATGTTCGGCTTTGCCCATGAGGTTGTGCAGGAGATTCCCGTTGAGGCGCTTCAGAGGCGCATAGATACTCTGGTCATGCAGAGGTTAAGGGGTGAGCTTACCCGTTGTGCCAGCTGTATGATGAGGTGCAGGGAGTCGGTGCAGTAATCGGATTGAGGCTCTCCGGCACCCATTGTGCTGACAGCTGTGTGTGCCGTACTAACAATAGCATAGTGATGATAGATATTGAAAAAATAAGAACCGATTTTCCCATACTGGGTGAAAGGGTTTACGGTAAAGATCTGGTATATCTTGACAACGGGGCTACAACCCAGAAGCCAAAGGTTGTGATCGATAGAATGGAAGAGGTCTTTACCAGATACAACTCCAATATTCACCGCGGCGTACACCACCTGAGCGATATAGCTTCCCGTGAATATGAGCAGGCACGGGAGATTGTCCGTGGCTTTATAAATGCCGGTTCGACCGACGAGATAATATTTAATTCCGGTACAACGGCAGGAATCAACAATGTGGCCTGCTCGTTCGGTGAAAGATTTGTGGGCCGGGGCGATGAGATTGTTATCTCTGCCCTTGAGCATCATGCCAACATTGTGCCCTGGCAGATGCTCTGTGAGAGAAAGGGTGCTACGCTCCGGGTTATCCCTATGAGTGATGATGGTGAATTGAACATTGACCATTACAAAGCTATTCTTGGCAAATCGACCCGTCTGGTTGCCATAACCCACGCTTCGAACGCACTGGGAGTGGTTCCTCCGGTTAAAGAGATTATTGCGGAGGCCCGCAGACTGGGAATACCTGTTCTTGTAGACGGTGCACAGGGTGTACAGCATGGCGTTGTCGATGTTCGCGATCTCGACTGTGATTTTTATGTTTTCTCGGGCCACAAGGTTTACGGACCTACGGGTATTGGCGTTCTGTATGGGAAAAGGGAGTTGCTCGATGATATGCCGCCGTGGCAGGGGGGAGGCGATATGGTTAAAAGCGTAACCTTCGAAAAAACAGAGTATAACGATTTGCCATTCAAGTTTGAGGCCGGAACCACCAACTATGCGGGCGCAATTGGGCTTGCGGCGGCACTTGAGTATATTGGTGCCGTTGGTCTGGAGGAGATAGCCGCAGCAGAGGCTGACCTGCTCAGCTATGCAACAGAACGGCTGTCGGCGATAAAGGGTGTTACAATATATGGTAACAGCAGTTGCAAGATATCGGTTATCTCTTTTCTGATTGATGGTGTACATCAGTATGATGCCGGAATGGTTCTCGATAAGATGGGTGTTGCGGTGAGAACAGGCACCCACTGCGCCCAGCCGGTTATGGAGAGGCTCGGTATAGACGGTACCATAAGGGCGTCGTTCTGCTTTTACAACACACGGCATGAGGTTGACAGACTTGCCGAAGGCATTGAGAAGGTGATTGAGATGTTCCGTTAGGGTTGAGCAGTGATATCGGCTCTATTGGTGGCTTGATATATTTGGTAGAGTGTGAATTCATTGATCTAAATGTAGTTATGAAAACAGATCAGGTTCAGGAACAGATAGTGGAGGAGTTCTCTCAGTTTGATGACTGGATGGAGCGGTATGAGTTGCTGATAGATATGGGGAGGGATATGGAGCAGATGGATGAGTCGCTGAAGAGGCCCGATTTTGTTATCGAAGGTTGCCAGTCAAGGGTCTGGCTATATCCCGAATTCAATGAAGGCAGGGTGATATTTACCGCCGACAGTGATGCCCTTATTACCAGGGGCATTGTAAGCCTTCTGGTAAGGGTGCTCTCAGGTCGCACCCCGGACGAGATAACCGGTACAGAGCTGTGGTTTATAGATAAGATAGGCCTGAGACAGAATCTATCTCCCACCAGATCGAACGGATTGCTCTCGATGATTAAGCAGATGAGGCTTTATGCCATCGCCTTCAAGGCTAAAGAGGGCGGCTGATGCCACGCTGCACATAACCTTTAACAGAGCTGCGATTATGGATATTGAGAAGAGACTTGAGACAGAGAAGCGCATTGTTGAGCTTCTCAAAACTATTAAGGATCCGGAGATACCGGTTAACATATATGACCTTGGCCTTATATATGATGTTGAGGTTGCAGATGATCAGACTGCAAAGGTCACCATGACACTTACGGCCCCCAACTGCCCCATGGCCGACCAGCTTCTTGAGGAGGTACAGACAAGTGTAGCCGGTGTTGAGGGGGTAAAGAGCTGTGATCTTAAGCTCACCTTCGACCCACCTTGGGACAGGAGTATGCTGAGTGATGAGGCTATGCTTGATCTGGGCCTCTTTTAACCTGCCGCAACCCGATATGATGGGACCTGGCTCAATATCAGAAATCTTAAAGAGAGAGATTGCCGCAGCAGGTTTTGACCGTTGTGGTATCACCCCCGCGGAAGAGCTCTCTCCGGAGCATGATCTTCTTAAGAGGTGGCTCTCTGCAGGGTGCCATGCCGGTATGACCTTCCTTGAGCGTAACAGCAGGAGGCGTGCCGATGCTTCGCGGCTATTTGAGGGGGCCAGAAGCGTGGCTGTTGCCGCTGCCGGCTATGGGTCACCTTATGCTGCCGGCATTGTTGCGGGGCCGGTTATCTCAAGGTATGTAACGGCTACAGATTATCACAAGGTTGTTGCCGGGCGCCTGCAGAAGGCTCTATCCAGTGCCGCAGAGAAAATACCGGGCATGCGTGGCCGGGTCTGCGTCGACTCCGCTCCGGTAATGGAGAAGCCTCTTGCCGTCAGAGCCGGTCTGGGTTGCCAGGGGCGTAATTCGCTGCTGTTGATTCCCGGTGTCGGCTCCTACTTTTTCCTTGGGCTTATAGTTTTTAATCTTTTGGCAGAGTATGATCCGCCTCTTCCGGCAGACCCCTGCCGATCCTGCCGGAAATGTATTGATGCCTGCCCCACCGGTGCTATCAGCGATCAGGGATACCTTGATGCCCGTCGCTGCATCTCCTACCTGACGGTAGAGCGCCGCGGTGGTATGTCCGGAAGCCCCGGTGCGACTCCTGGTTCGGTGGCTGGCCCGGAGCCCGGCCCGACTCCCGGTTCGACTATGGGTTCGGTGCCTGCCCCGGAGCCTGGCACGACTCCTGACTCGATGGCTGGTGACAACCTTTTCGGATGCGATATATGTCAGGATGTGTGTCCGCACAACAACCCCGGGAATGAGAGTAGCATCTATGGGTTACATCGCGATGTGCGCCTTGACGCCATCACACACCCCGAATGGATGAGGCTTACTCCCGATCGCTTCAGGGAACTCTTTGATGGCACTGTCGTTGAGCGTCGTGGTTATGAGGGTTTTATGGGTAATGTAAGGGCGTTGAGGTCTGAATAGTGATCTGTTCTCATTGCCCCTCTTCTCTTTGTGTCAGTATAGCAGGGTAGGGCAGAGTCACTCAGCCATGCCCTGCAGTTGTAAAAAGGGGTTTGTGCGCCTTATGTGCCGATAAAAACGGAGGAGCCGGGGTTGCTGCCCCGGCTCCTGCTGATCAACTTGAGACTTGCCCTGCGGAGAGAGCTCTTCGCGCATCTCAGGCGTAATCTCTCAGTATGTTCATTAGCTTCTGCCGGGTGAAGAATATACGGCTCTTAACGGTTCCTATCTTAAGGCCCAACTGCTCGGCTATCTCCTTGTATTTAAATCCCTCTACATGCATTCTGAATGGTATGCGGAACTCATCCTCGAGTGAGTTTATAGCCCTCTCTATTTCAGATTCCGAGTAGCTGGAGTCAGGAGAGATACTGCCCTTCTCTTCTGTAAGGTTGAGGTAGTACAGATCTTCGGTAGTGTCTACCATGGTGTTCTCCCTTATCCCCTTGCGGTAGCTGTTTATGAATGTATTCTTCATTATGGTGAATACCCATGCCTTCAGATTGCTGTAATCGACAAATTTATCTCTGTTTGTAATGGCTTTCAGGTAGGTCTCCTGTACAAGATCGTTGGCCTTTTCGTTGTCGCTAGTAAGGCTCATGGCAAACCTCTTTAGGTTGCTCTTCATATTTATCAGGCTGCTGTTGAATTCGTAGGTTGTCATATCCGTGTTGTTTATTGAGTGTCTAATAAAAGCTATTAATTACATGAACAAATATAGTATGCAAAATAGCTTCCTCCAAATTTTTTTTTCAGAAAAATACTTATTCTAGAATCAATACAAATAAGAACCCTCGCTTAAGCCATAGATATACAGCATAATAAGATTACAAAATATGCTATAAATAAAGTTTTGTCTAAATTGAGCGTCTTTGTGTCCGATATTGCTTTCCGGTGCTGATTGTCCAAAATGTGCAGGTATAGTAAAAACAAGCTAGATAAACTATTTGAAGGATGTACCCTCTCTTGCTATATACATAATTGTATGGGCCTCTTATAAGAGCTTTTTCTCTTCCGGCTCAATATATGTCTGTCTCTTTTACTGGCAGCATGACTGTTTTGTCAATATCTTTATATTGTTTATTATTGAACAGAGAAACTGTTCTCTTACTGTCTCGCCCTAATTGTAGGAGGTATCGTATGAAAATGCGCACAGAGGTTGATGTTGAGCCGGCAGGCTCACTTATTGACTACGATAGCCCTGTTGTTATGACAGGATCATGTTTCGCCAATGAGATGGCTGCCAGGCTTGATGAGGGTTTACTGCCCGTTTTATGTAACCCTTTCGGCGTGCTTTATAATCCTGTTTCCATAGCCAATATGCTCAGGCGTGTAGCCCGGGGCAGAGAGTTTGGTCATGATGATCTCTGGTTCCACAATGGAAGGTGGCTCAGCTTTTCGCATGATACCGCATTCAGCTCGCCCGACCGCCAAACCATCCTTGAGAAATTGAACCGGTCGTTCCGTAATGCACACCGCTTTATCCGGACTGCTTCGTTCCTGTTTGTTACATTCGGTACCGCCCGTATATACCGTAGGGCAGATAGTGGTGAAGTTGTGGCAAACTGCCACAAGATACCGGCGAACTTCTTCACCCGCGAGCTTCTTACTCCCGGTGATATTGTCTCAGAGTGGAGTGAGTTTATAGCAGAGCTGTCGGAATTTAATCCGGCACTTCAGATATACTTTACCGTGAGCCCTGTACGACACTGGAAAGATGGTGCTCACGGAAATCAGGTGAGCAAGTCTGTGCTTTTCGTTGCTATAGAAGAGCTTTTGAAATCTGACTCTGTTGCCGGCTACTTCCCCTCTTACGAGATTGTGACAGATGATCTGCGCGATTACCGCTTCTATGCAGCTGATATGTTGCACCCCTCCTCTACGGCGGTAGAGTATATCTGGGAGAAGTTCTCCGGAGCCTTTATGTCGCCGGAGAGCAGGTCGCTTTACGAAAGGATAGCTTCAATAACAAGAGCCACACGGCATCGTCTTCTTAACCCGCAACCCGATGAGGTAAGGCTCTTCTCAGAGAAGATGCTAAACCGGATATCGCAGCTTTCAGATGAGCTCCCTTCTGTCGATTTCTCATCTTTGAGGAGACACTTTGACGATCTTCTTCATTCGGGCTGAGAGTAGGTGGCAAACGGTAATCACCGGCAAAGTATCTCGCCTACATGGTTACTGTTAGCACCTGAACAAAGAGCCTTGTTTGTCGTTATTTGTATAAAGTTAAACAACCTACGATATGACAAGAATTGTTTTTATAGTTGCACTACTGATAATACCGGGTTATCTCTCTGTTGCACAGGAGAACAGGGGTGTTGTTCGTGGCAGGGTATATGATGCAAGGAATAATGAGCCAATACCGTTTGCAAGTATCGGGGTGGTAGGAACCACCACCGGAACCACATCAGACCTGGATGGCAACTTCCTTATTACCGGCCTTCAGCCCGGTACTATTGAACTGGGGGTCTCATTTGTCGGTTATGCCACATTCGTTTCCGACCCTATTATGATCTCCAATACAAGAGAGGCCACCATTGAGGTTCCGCTCGAGGAGATCGGTATAGAGGTAGAGGAGGTGGTTGTGAGGGCTTCGGTGCTCAGGCAACTGCCCGAGTCGCCCCTTTCGGCAAGGCTTATCGGAATAGATGAGATAGAGAGAAGTCCCGGAGGCAACAGAGACATATCGCGTGTTATACAGTCTTTCCCCGGGGTGGCATCAAATGCCGCCTTCCGTAACGATGTTATTGTAAGAGGCGGAGGGCCCAATGAGAACCGGTTCTATGTAGACGGTATAGAGATACCATATCTTAACCATTTCTCTACCCAGGGAGCCTCAGGAGGCCCTGTAGGAATCATAAATGTCGATTTTATAAGGTCTGTAGAGTTTCTCTCAGGCTCATTTCCGGCATCGAGAGGTAATGCCCTGAGCAGCATAATGAGTTTTAGCCTTATAGACGGAAATAGTGAGCGCATGCGCTACAGGGCTGCAGTCGGCGCCTCCGACATCGGCATCACCGCCGAAGGACCCCTGAGTGAGAACAGCACCTTTATCTTCTCTGCAAGGCGCTCATACCTTCAATTCCTTTTTGATGTCGTTGGCCTCCCATTTCTTCCAACATATAACGGTTTTCAGTTCAAGTACCGCAACCGGATCAATCAGCAGAATGAGCTCACTGTGATCGGAATTGGCGCACTTGATCAGTTTGCCCTTAACCTGAATGCTGATGATACGGAGTATCAGCGCTACCTGCTCGACTTCCTTCCTGTTCAGGAGCAGTACAGCTACACGGTCGGTGCAGTATGGAAGCGATTCAGGGATAACGGTTTTGAAAACTATATTGTCAGCCGCAGCTATCTGAACAACACCCAGTTCAAATATGCTGGAAATGTGACCGCCGACTCTCTTCTCCTGCTTGACTATCTCTCGGGCGAGGGAGACAACAGGTTCCGCTACGAAAGAATCATAATGGGAGATAAGGGTCTCAGAATCAGTTTTGGTGCCGGATATGAGAATGCACTGTATCGCAACTCTACATTTCGCCGTACTCCTGTCGGCGAGCTTGATTACAGCAGCGATTTGCGTTTCAGCAAGTTCTCTCTCTTTACCCAGGCCACCAGAGGCTTTGTCGATGACAGGCTCAAGCTTTCACTCGGCGTTAGGAGCGATTTCAATAACTACTCTTCTGATATGAACAATCCGCTGCAGCAGTTGTCTCCCCGTATTTCGGCCACCTGGAAGCTTGCCAGCCGCTGGTCGCTTCTCTTCAGTTCCGGCAGGTACTATCAGCTTCCCCCATACACCGCCCTTGGGTATCGTGACAGTGATGGGGTGCTTGTTAACAGAGAGAACAGGCTAAGGTACATCTCATCAGACCACATAACCGGCGGAGTCTCATTCGCGCCAACGCCGCGAAGTCAGATAACAGTAGAGGGTTTCTACAAGGGCTACTCAGACTACCCCTACTCCGTGGAAGAGGGTGTGCCTCTCTCGGGCAAGAGCGCCGACTACGGCGTTTTCGGCGATGAGGAGCTGTCTCCCGACGCCGAGGGCAGATCTTACGGCATAGAGGTTCTTGGCCGGCTTAGGGAGTTCAACGGTATCAACATGGTTGCCGCCTACACCCTTGTGCGAAGCGAGTTCAGGTCGCCCGGCAACGACTATATCCCCACCGCATGGGATAACCGGCATCTGGTAAGTCTCACGGCAACCAAACGGTTTAACCGTTACTGGGACCTGGGTGTGAGGTGGAGGTTTGTCGGAGGAACGCCATACACCCCATTCAATGAGAGCCTCTCCTCACTGAAAGAGGTCTGGGATGTAACAGGAGCCGGTGTGCCCGACTTCAGCAGGTATAACAGCATGCGGCTGCGACCCTTTCATGAACTTGACATAAGAGTTGACCGCGCCTTCTTTTTCGACAACTTCACCCTTATGCTCTATGCCGATATACAGAATGTCTATAACCATCAGGCAGATCAGCCGGCTATCCTGATCAGAGATTCTGATGAGTTTGGGCAGCCGCTGACAGATCCTGATGATATGTCGAGATACCGGCTAAAGTATATCAGTGGAGCACTCGGAACAATACTGCCTACCGTAGGCATAATATTTGAGTTTTAATCACTATCCTGACAGGCAGGTCTTAAAGTCGCTGCATCCGGGCTGGCATGAGGCCACAGCCCCCTGGCGATAAACTGCCGGAAGCAGATAAGAGTAAAAGAACAGAAAACATAAAAGAGCATATAATGAAAAAGAGCAGACTTTCAATATTGATCCTTGTCGCTATTGTGGCATCTTGCAGCACAGCCAGAGATCGCTCTTTCCGCGACAGCCTGCCTGAACAGAAGATCTTTTCAGTTAACCAGCAGGGCAGGGGAGATGCAATAACAGTCGATTTAAGGCAGGGGCGCTCCTTCTACTATCCGCTTATGGCAATATGGGTTGAAGATATGGAGGGCAACTATCTGCAGACACTTTTTGTTCCCAACTCTGTGGCGACAGGAATATTTGAATATGGCATAAGAGAGGTTACAGGGTGGGTCAGGGCTCCGAGAAGGGCGCCGCAGTCGGTCCCATACTGGGCACACAAGAGGGGGGTGAGGGCCTCTGACGGTCTCTTTATGCCGGAGCCCTCCAATCCGGTGGCCGATGCCTACAGCGGTGCCACTCCGCAAAGCGGCTTTGTGATGACTGCCCGCACAGATGAGAAGATAGACCCTCCCTACAGGGTTATGCTCGAGATAAATCAGAACTGGGCATGGAACAACTACTGGACCAACGATAAATTTCCGGACGATGTATATTATCTCAACTCTGGCCAGCCTGCAGTAGTTTATGAGGCGGTAATAACAGAAGTTCCATCTGGCGGCACTATAGTGATGCGGCCTATAGGTCATTCGCACCCTTCAGGTTCGACAGGAGAACTTTTTGATGATCTCTCAACCCTTACCACCGCACTCGAGATAGCAGACTCAGTTTTTGTCTCAGCAAGGTAGACCTTACCACTTTTTGCCTTGCAGCAGTATAATCGGTCACCCTCCTCCGGCCGCTATCCGTCTGGCCTCCTCAAGGTCTTCCGGGGTATCTACCCCTATATTGCCAAAAGGTGTCTGTACTGTTTTTATTTTCAGCCCGTTCTCAAGCCACCGGTTCTGTTCCAGCCCCTCAGCTATTTCAAGTGGTGACGGGGGAAGGGAGGTTATCTGACGCAGTATGTTGCTTCTGTATGCGTACATGCCCACATGTTTAAAAAATATGTGTGAAGAGCTCCAGAGCTTCGGGCGGCAATCCCGTACATATGGTATGGCGGCGCGGCTGAAGTAGAGTGCATAACCGTAACTGTCTGTTACCACTTTGGGCTGGCTGGTGTTACTGATATCCTCGCCTCTGCTGACAGCCCTTATCAGGGTGGCAATATCTGTTCCCTCGTCACTGAAACAGCCTGTAAGCGAAAGAATCTGCTCAACCTCTGTAAATGGCTCATCGCCCTGAATATTGACCACAACATCATAATTTTCTCCACACCTGCTCTCTATTAAATCGAGAGCCTCTGCGCATCTGTCGGTTCCGGTTCTATGTTCGGCAGATGTAATTATAGCGCTGCCTCCGAAGCGTTCAACTTCGCTGGCTATTCTCTCGTCGTCAGTTGCAACATAGAGATTATCGAGCGCCCTTTCGGCACCTCTCCAGACCCACTCTATCATGCTTTTATCACCGATTTTAAGCAGAGGCTTACCCGGTAGTCTCTCCGATGTAAACCTTGCAGGTATTATCCCTATAACCGAAAAACCTCTTTTCTTTCCCATATTTTAAAGCTTAAGTTGCCAAAACACCACTCTCAACGGTCGTTGCAGATGCCGGTCGCTTAACCGGCCACTAAATTAGCAAATCCCCACTTTAACATAACCCAAAAAAGTAGTAAATTCGCATGATTATCTTTTGACAGATGAGTGATCTGATAAGCATAAAACAGAGATTTGGCATAATTGGCAACAACAGTGCTTTGAACAGGGCCATAGAGATAGCCCTCCAGGTGGCGCTGACAGATCTCTCTGTGCTTGTTACCGGCGAGAGTGGTACAGGTAAGGAGTCTTTTCCGAAGATCATACATCATTACAGCTCGCGCAAGCATGGCTCATACATAGCAGTTAACTGTGGCGCTATCCCTGAGGGGACCATAGACTCAGAGCTCTTTGGGCACGAGAAGGGTTCGTTTACCGGCGCTACCGATAGCAGGAAAGGCTATTTTGAGGTTGCTGACGGGGGAACCATCTTTCTTGATGAGGTCGCAGAGCTCCCGCTATCAACGCAGGTGAGGCTTCTCAGAGTTCTTGAGACAGGAGAGTTTATAAGGGTTGGTTCCTCCAAAGTCATTAAAACAGATGTAAGGGTCATTGCGGCAAGTAATGTTGATCTTAATACCGCTGTCAGCTCCGGGAGGTTCAGGGAAGATCTGTTCTACAGGCTTAACACCGTGCCTGTAAAGGTACCTCCACTGCGAGACAGGGGCGAAGATATAGTTCTTCTGTTCCGGAAGTTTGCCGTCGATTTTGCGGAGAAATACAGGATGCCGGCTGTCAGGCTTACTGATGAGGCCAGGCTGGTGCTTCTCAGTTATCACTGGCCCGGTAATGTTCGTCAGCTGAAGAATATTACCGAGCAGATATCCATTATTGAGACCGGGAGGGAGATTAACGCAGAGCGTCTCAAGAGTTATCTTCCCGCCGATCTCAAAACTAACCTGCCTGCCCTGATGACCTCAAAAGAGGAGGCACTCTTCTCGAGTGAAAGGGAGATACTCTACAAGATACTCTTCGATATGAAGAGCGACATGAATGACCTGAAGAAGCTGGTTCTGGATATTATCAGGGATGGCGGAGGCGGCATGTCGTTCGATGAACGGAGCACCAGAACCATCAGGGGGCTCATCGGTGGAGATGATGAAGATGTTGTGGGTGATGATTCAAGGTCTGAAGAGGATCACTCCGCCCGCCTCTCAAGGCCTTCACCGCCCCATCCCGACATTGAAGATACAGAGGAGGTTGTCGAGGAGTCTCTCTCTCTTGAGTCGATAGAGGTAGAGATGATAAAGAAGGCGCTCGAAAAGCATAACGGTAAAAGGAAGCTTGCCGCCCGTGAACTGGGAATAAGTGAACGGACTCTCTACAGGAAGATTAAGCTATATGACCTTGATATATAAAATATACAGGAGAACCGGGCTGTCGCTGACAGCCATTATGGCCGGAGCGCTTCTGATTACAGCTGTCTCGTGCAGAGTCGCATTCTCATTTACAGGGGCAAGTATTCATCCTGATGTAAAGACTGTTAGCGTGCAGTACTTTCAGAACAGGGCAGACGATGTTGACCCTGTGCTTAGTCAGCTTATAACAGATGCCCTTATCGATAAGTGCCGAAGGCAGACCAACCTTCGTTTGGTTCCCGATATGGGTGATGTGCACTTTGAGGGGGAGATAATAAATTACAGGACAGAGACCCTTACCATATCCGGCGATGCAAGAGCCGCTGTAAACAGGTTTACCATAGCGGTAAGGGTGCGGTTCTCAAATGCCATACAGCCCGATCTCGACTACACCCATGTCTTTAACCGATATGAGGATTATGACAGTAATACTGACTTCAGTCAGGTGAGAGAGCCATTGAGCGACAAGATTGTTGAGATGCTTGTTGAGGATATCTTCAACAGAGCCTTTGTAAACTGGTAGGTGATGAATCGTGCAGAACTGGGTAACTTGATACGCCATCCGGAGATAACTGATGAGAGCTCCCTTCCTGAACTTGACAGGTTGGTTGCACTGTATCCCTGGTTTCACTCTGCCCATATGCTTCTGCTCAAGGCTATGAGTGATACCGAAGATGTCAGGTTCGCCGCCCGCTTAAGGGATTCTGCCCTTTACATCAACAGCAGAGAGCGGCTATACTATCTTATTCATGACACCCTTTCCTGCGGGCCGGCGGTTACGGGGGCAGATGCTGGTTTCGATGACTCGTCACTTCTTGAGATGGAGGGCCCGTCAACAACAGCTCCCGGAATTGGAGATAAAGGGCCTGAAGCAGGTTACAGGGAGAACCTCCTGGAGCTAGAGGGTGAGCCCGGCAGCAGAGATAGTATGAGAGCCATTCCGGAAGAGGAAGAGGCCGGCAGGGCTCTCCCGGCAGGGAGATATGAAAGCGATACCCTCCCGGACTCTTCCGATGTGCCGGATGGTGATACCAGGGCGGAGCCCGCAGGCGGCGATGACGCAGATGTCGATGATCCGATAGAGCGGTTCCTCAGGAACAACCCCCGAATAGATGTTAAGAGAGAGAGAGAGCGGGAGCCGGGAGAGGATCTTTCAGAAGAGTACACCAGGCCGCGCGAGGGGCTGGTGAGTGAGACTCTTGCGAAAATATATATTGACCAGCGCTACTATGCCAGGGCAGCAGAGATATACGAAAAATTGTGTTTGAAATATCCGGAAAAAAGTAGTTACTTTGCGAGTCAAATTGAACATATAGAGAACCTGATAAAAAGAGAACAGTAATGGGTGTATATATATTTGTCTCGGTGCTTATTATAATAGCCTGTATTCTGCAGGTACTGGTTGTGCTTGTGCAGAACTCCAAGGGAGGTGGTCTTGCGGCGGGTTTTACATCGACCGGTCAGAGTATGGGCGTAAGGAAGACCGCCGATTTTCTTGAGAAGGCAACCTGGACACTAGCTGTTGTAATATTGGTGCTGACACTTACTGCCACCGCTTCTATACCAAGGGGTGAAGTTGTTGAGCAGCCTCGTGTTGGTCCGCAGCAGGTTGATCCGGGAACAATCCCCACCATACCGCCACCAGATTTCAACTAGCATTACACTTTTTTCTGCCGCTGCCTGCAGTTTCCTGCAGGCTTTACATCTTTGTTGTTTGACCAACATTTCTCTCTCAACTTTTGGCCTTACCCAAAGTGCTGATTTCTAACTTTTTTGACGGGCCAAAAAGTTTTCTCTTGTTCTTTTGGCTTGACCCAAAGTCTTCTCTCTCAACTTTTGGCCTTACCCAAATTTCGGCTTTCCTCCTTTTGCTTGACCAACATCACTATCTCACCTTTTTTTGCTTGGACCAAAAAAAGGTGACCAACCGAGGTCGGCGAAGCCGGGTGAGCTCGCGACCGCAGGGAGCAAAAAAAGTCAAGGCTAAAGCGGTTTCGGGGAGTCCTCACTGCGGGCAGCACACCGCGTTACAACTCGGTCTGCTGCGCAGCCCTCAGACAGTAACGCTAACCGTATATCATATTTGTATCATACTGCTATTGCTGCCCTCCGATCAGACTCTTACC
>SLNP01000020.1 GCA_007132995.1 Bacteroidales bacterium
AAAGACCCTCTCGATGAAAGGGATTTTGTAGTTAAGCCCCGGCTCAACCTCTCTGACAAATTTTCCGAACCTGGTAACTATTCCAACCTCTTCGGTCTTTATCTGAAAAAGTGAGCTGAAAATCAGCAGAGCGACAAAAGCCAGAGCAACTATCTGCCTGATGTTTTTTGCAATGACCCTGAATTCCGGGGGCAGGTTCGGGTCGTTGTATCTTCTCTTGTTCATACTCTTATAATTGGTGAGCCACAAAGATATAGGTTAACAACGATATTTCACAGGCCAGCACCTAATAGTCATATCAGCTTTGAGACAGATATTTAGCCTGAAGTCTGACTCTTGCCATAGTTTTACAGGTGGTATGTAAACGATGCCTTTTGAACCGGAGGGGTGCAGGTGCCGTCGCGCCTGTTTGACACGAAAAGAGGAGAAAGGTGAGCAGGGGTGGCTCGCGATTGTGTTTATGAGAGCAGATGCATCATCATCTTTGCTGCCCTTACCCCGGCATTTTCAAGTAACTCTTCGGCCCTCTCTATGGCAATAGCCCTGTCGGGTTCCTCATCGCCAAGAGATATTATGCCGTCGAAGATGTCTGCCGCCAAAGGCGATGATATTGAGGTGACACCGTTAACGGCAATCACCTTTTTGCCATACTCTTTAGCGAGGAGAGCAACATTGTAGGGGGCCTTGCCGTGGAAGGTGCTGCTGTCCATACTGCCTTCGCCCGTTACCACAATATCGCAATCTGATACCATTCTGTCAAGAGATGTCTCTCTGGCTATAGCTCTGAAACCCTCTGTAACAGAAGCGTTGCAGAACCATACCAACCCTGCCGCAAGGCCCCCTGCAGCCCCCGAGCCGGGAATATGAGCCACCTCTCTACCGGTAAAACGGGTAGCTGTGCGGGCAAAAAGCTCCATCTCTCTCTCAAGCCTCAATACTGTCTCGGAGGCAGCCCCCTTTTGAGGGGCGTATATAGCGGCACAACCATTCGGACCAAGCAGCGGATTGGTGACATCTGCCATAATTGAGATATCTCTTCCAGCAATCAGACTTTTCAGCCTCATGTCACATATCTCAGCAACCTGACTCAGGGTGCCTCCAACAGGTACAAACTCATTCCCTTCCCGGTCTCTGAAGATAAGGCCGAGCGCTGCAACCGCCCCGGCACCTGCGTCGTTGGTGGCACTGCCCCCGGCACCTAACAGCACTCTCTCTGCGCCACGCTCAAGGGCATCTCTGATTAGCTCACCAGTACCGAAGGTCGATGTAATCAGCGGGTCTCTCTCCCCCTCACCAAGCAGTGCCAAACCCGATATCAGGGCCATCTCAATTATGGCTCTCTTCTTATCGGGAAACCAGAGATAAGGAGCGGTGATTACCCTTCCAAGAGGATCGGTTGCAGGAAGAGTGATTGTTACGGAGCCCTCAATTTGCCGGAGTGCATCTATAGTTCCGTCTCCGCCATCTGCTACAGGCAGAGTCGATATTTCGGCCCTGTTGCCAAATACTCTCTCAATGCCCCTTCCAAGCGAACGGGCCACCTGTAGTGAGCCGAGACAATCCTTATAGGGGGCAACGGCTATAGCAATCCTGATCAATGTTCCTTTTTTTTGATCCCGGAATATGAGGGTTACACATCATCGCTCCTTATGAGCTGCATGAAGATCTGGTCAAGATACTCCTCGCCCGATCGTATCCACTCTCTCCGGGTTCCTGATTTAACAAACCCTGCGCTACTGAACAGATCAATGCTGGCATGGTTTGTCTCTACAATATTGCACCAGAGCTGATTGAGTCTTAGTGTCTCAAAACAGTAATTCTTAAGGCATTCGATAGCCATTGAGGCATACCCCTTCCTTCTCTCCTCCTTTATGGCGATCAGAATACCAACACCGGCCCTGCTATGGTAGGGATCGAAGTCGAAAAGATCTATTGTCCCTATGGTCTTCCCTTCATTGAGGGTGTCTATCATCAGCCTCAGCTGCCCGTTTTCGTAGATGCTGCGGTGAGAGGTTTCGATGTGCCGCTTAAGAACATATTTCGAGAAGGGTGTTACCCTGTTGCTTATCTGCCAATATTCGATATTGTTCTCCCATTCATAAAGGAGTTCAAGATCTTCCGGTTCAGGTGCCCGCAGTAATATATCCTTGTATGTCATATGGAGGCTATGTTAGTTACAACTCATCTTTACCTGTCGGGGCCATCGTTCTCTTCCCTTATCAGTTTACTACGGCCCTTAATGGCCCTGTAATTCCTGATAAACGCGTCGCTGTACCCCATATCTCTTATCTGGCGAAGCACTCCGGAGGCTTCCCTGAAGCTGCTATAGCGACCTGTAACAAACCGGTACAGATTATCATCGCCCAGTAGTATTGTGTAGGCCAGGCTGCCGAAGTACTCTTCCGGGGGCATACCTCTCCCTGCAAATAGCTGTATTGTGTAGAGAGGTTCCATCATCTCTTCTTCAGGGAGACCGATAGTCTGGTCTGTGGCGGGGGTAACATCTTCTGCTGTGTCGTAAAGGCTGATAAGCGTTGCATCCTTGAATCCGGCCTCTCTTACCCTTTCAAGATGAGTTGCCGCAGCTGCCCGGTCGGGGAAGTCACCCAGTATATAGAGGTAGTCTGAGTCTCTGCTGAAGGGCCTTATAAACAACTGATCTCCATGTTCCAGGCCTGAAAAATGGCCGGGATGAAGCATCTCTGTAGTCTCAATTAAAACTATGCCATACCTTTCTGAGGCCGGGTGCCTCATGTGTGGAGGCAGCCATATGTCGGGCACTATTGTTATACCGGTTCCCGGATCTTCAATGCCTATGGTTACCCTCCTGTTAAAACCTCTTCCCTCCGGATTGTCTGAGCCGTCAGCAAGTCTGTTCTTTGCTACAAACTGCGATGCCCCCTCTCCCCTTACAACTATATCGGTTGAGGAGGGCGCCCTGGCTCTGAGGTAGCCGGCAACCGCCTCTGCGCGCCTGAGAGATAGCTCTCTGTTGTACTCCTGATTACCGGAAGAGTCTGTGTAGCCGGTCACCTTGAGCTTTAGGGAATCACGCCCCCTCAACACGCTTGCCAGCCTCTCGAGTCCCTCTTTCGCCTCGTCAGAGAGGGTGTAGTCATCAAAGCCAAACAGTATGGTGCGCATGAAAAGAAAATCACCGCGATAAACCTCTTCGGGGGTGAGATTTAGGGTTACATTTATATCTCTCCCGGTGGCTCCCGAATCGCTGTCAATAAAGATAGAGTCGGGCATATATCCGGGGTGCGATGCCTTAAGTATAAAGTCGCCACTATCCACAACCATCACAAACTCGCCCGCTTTGCCACTCTCTATGCTCTCCCACTCTGCAACTGTTCCGTCGCGGTAAAACAGCTGGAGAGATAGTGCCTCCAGGTCGGGCAGGGTGCCATCGCCCGGCACCACTACGCCAATTATGGTTCTTTGAATAACTCTCTCATCGGCAGGTATTACTCGAATGGTGTAGATATTTATCTCCTCACCGCCGGCCATCAATCTTGAGGTAATAAATCTGTCAGAGTGGGGTATCAGACCTATAAAAAGGTTATCTGCGGTGGTGCTGACCGGATAGGGGAGGAGTTCGGGTGCGCTCCATCTCTCATCTTTCAGTTTGCTGGTGAAAAAGCTGTATCCTCCAAGCCCCCCCGACCTCTCGGAACTGAACCAGAGTGTCGAGGTGAGTGTGTCGAAAAAGGGACGGTTCTCGTTATATTGCGAGTTTATAGTGCTGCCAAGGTTTTCCGGTTCACTCCACCGCCGTTGCCCGGTTCGGTGAGAAACATAGAGGTCAAGTTCTCCATGCCCTCCCGGTCTGTTGCTCGAGAAGAAGAGGGTGTTCCCATCTGGGGTTATAAAGCCGTGATCTTCAAAATATCTTGAACTGATATTTCGGGGGAACCTTCGGGCCCGTGACCATCTCTGACCCTCCCTTTCAGAGTAGTAGAGGTTTCCCTCTATCTCGTTATATAGCGAGAGGACCAGCAGGCCGCCATCTGCCGTCAGTGAATTTGGAATAAGGTTGCCACCTCTTCCAAAGCTTTCTGTAATATCTTCAGGGGGCTGCCACTCTCCATGCTCATCTCTGAATGAGGAGTATATTCTGATGGTTCCGTCGTCCCGCTCTCTGCTGAAGAGAAGCAGACTGTCGTTGCCGGAGAGCACAGGGTTACCCGCACCCGGAAATTGGCTCAGCAGGTCTGAGAAGAGCTCCATTTCGACTGGCATCGGCTCCTCTCTCATTGCGAGTGCCCTCTTACAGGCATCTATCTGTACCATTATATAGTCACGCTCCAGGTGATTATCTTCAGGCAGGCTCTCAAGAAGCTGCCTGTATGTTCTGACAGCCGCCTCCAGGCTGTCATTTACATGGTAGGCATTGGCAAGATAGTAGAGTGTTTCGGTGGGTGCCATGCTGCCCAGATCAGAGTAATCTCTCTCTGTGGGGGCAATATTTTCAGAGGCAAAGCGAAGAAGGGGTATGGCCTTCTGTCTTTTTGACTCTATATTAAGGTATGCGATACCAAGCTTTGCAGCCAGATTGTGATTGCCGGGCTCCAGTTCATACAAATCACCGTAAAGGGAAGCTGCCTTGCGGTAGTTGTTGTAGTAGAAAAGATATATATCTGCCTCCTGAGTTATACGGACAATATCCCTCTCTGTAATATCTTGTGAATAGATTGAATATACCGCTGTCAGAAGAGTAAGGATGGTTGTAAACTTTCTCATTCCCTGAGTACCTTCTTTATAAATATCTCATCGGGGTATCCCATCTCTATGAGCCTGGTCCTGTGGCTGGCAGCCTCCTCTCTGGTTTCAAAAACCCCGGTTGTATATCTGTAAAACCTGTCCTTTTCGTTATAGACCACAACAATATCATCAATGTGCCTGAAGTAGCTGACATCTACAGGGTTATATAGCGCCATGACCTGAACGGTATAGTAGAGGATATCATCATCATCAATATCGGGATCGTCCAGGTCGCCTATCGTAATATCTGTTCTAAGTATGGCACTGTCTATGGCAGCGACCTGAGGTATGGCTGAGAGATCAATTCTCTCAAACAGTACTACAGGCTCCGGGAACTCCACAGGTGGCTCATCGACAAAATCGGGGTCGGGCTGAAGTGTTATATCTATTCTGATTATGGTTTCGGGGTTGAATGCTGTGATGGTGGTATCCAGCATTACCGGAAAGTACCCTCTCCCTTTGTATATCAGCTGGTAGTCGCCCGGGCCGGTATAGAGCGTATAGATGCCCGTGAACTCGTTGGGAAAAGCGATGTCGAGTGTGTCACCGCTCACATTGTCGACAAGTTGTATTGAGTAGTTGTCGGCAGTATACCTTACTGTTGTGTCGGCAAGGGAGAATAGCCCCATTATTCTGAATTCGGTATCGGTCATCTCACCAAAGGTGATCTCATACAGCTCTCTTGCCATGTAACCTGCTGTGTATGATGATATGTAACCACCGGTTGCGTCCGCTTTGGGCTGGAAGAAGTCGTCGTCGTCTGTTGTGTTGAGCGGATAGCCCGGATTCTCGGGGGTTCTCCAGTCATCATTGACTTTTCGTGACATGAATATGTCGTACCCTCCCATTGTTGTATGGCCCTCTGAGGCGAAAAAGAGTATGGAGTCGTTCCTTATTACAAAGGGAGAGGTCTCGTTGTAGGGTGTGTTGATCGTGGGCCCCAGGTTAACAGCCCTTCCCCATCTGTCACCACGCCCCCTTTCGGAGACATATATATCGAGCCCCCCGTATCCGCCGGGCCTGTTGCTGGCAAAATAGAGGCGCTGACCATCGCACGATATGGCTGCGTGCGATTCGAAATACCGGGTATTGATGTTGCGGTTAAGCTTACTTATCTCAGACCAGGAGCCGCCCGAAAGCTTTGAGACATATATGTTCCCTTCAAAATCATCATCCTTGTAAAGGTATAGCTCTGTGCCGTCTGCATTAAGCGATGTGGCTATGCAGTCGGTATGTCCTCCCAACTGGTGGGTGATATCGACAGGGGGCTGCCACTCGCCTCTCTCCTTTATGGTGTAGAATATGGCGTAATCGAGACCTCTCCGACCGGTAAAGACCATGCTGTTGCCGTCAAAGCTTACTACAGGATTGATTTTGACGGCATCCCCCTGCTGATTGATCTCCGGCCCGAGGTTGCGTCTGTATATTTCGGCAGGACTGTCTTTAAGTCTCTGGGCATTACGGCATGACGCAATCTGGTGGTTAACAAAGTCAACATTGATATCGTGACCGGCCTCTTCCGAGAGCCTCAGGAATTTCTGGTATGCATCTATCGCCTTTTCCAGTTCGTTATTGATACGGTAAGCCGTTCCAAGGGCGAACCAGACATCGAGTGGGGCGTTGGTCTCCCTGAACGATTCGGGGTCGGCGTTGGGGTCTGCCATCGCAGATGCCCTCTCTAGAATGGGTATAACCATACTTCGCTGAGCCGGAATATTGAGATAGCAGTAACCGAGCTTATAGAGTATGTTGCCATTGTCCTCTTCAGATATAGAGAGCAGAGCGCTGTAAAATGTTGTTGCCTGATCATACTCTTCGTAGAGAAAATGCATCTCTGCCTCGGTGAAAAGGAGCCTGACCTCTTCTGCCGACTGGGCCTCTGCTCTTTCAGTCGGCAATAGTGCCAGCAGTAAGAGAGCTGCCACCGGCTTGGTAATGTTCTGTATGAGTCTGACCATACCTCTGTGAGTTACTGTTGCTACTGTCTCTGCTGTAATATCATTTTATCACCTTCTGCCGGGGAAGGTAATAAGGTATATATCTTCCCTTCCGAAGTTTTCGGTACCGGGCCTTGACCATGATACAAAACCGCTTCTTCCTCCGTTTATCGGCATAAAGAAGGTGTCGTCATCGGGAGTGTTAACAGGGTATCCCAGGTTCTCCGGCTCACTCCAGGTGTCGTTGGGCTGCCTCTCTGAGCGGAACAGGTCATACCCTCCCATATTGCGGTGCCCCTGCGAGCAGAAGAATATTGTACTCAGGCCGTTTACCAGAAATGGCCGGTCTTCATTAAAAGGGGTGTTTATCTCAGGACCCATATTACGGGCCGGCCCCCAGCTGTCACCCTCCTTTTTGGAGATATAGAGGTCAAGACCTCCAAACCCGCCCGGCCTGTCGGATGCGAAGACCAGATATTCTCCACACTCTGAGAGAAATCCGTGCGACTCCCAGTTACGGGTGTTTATATTCCTGTTAAGCCTTTCGGCCGGAGCCCATCTGGTACCGTCAAACCTGCTCATGTATATGTTGCTCTCAAAATGGTCATTGATGGTAAGCAGCAATGTGTTACCGTCGGCAGATAGTGAAGAGATGCGTACTGTGCCCTCGACCTGAAGTTCGGGGAAGATGTTGACAGGCGGAGACCACTCCTCTCCCTCCCGTCTTGAAAGCATTATGGCATCGTAGAAGGTTAGTGTTACCATGAAGGCGAAGGTGTTGCCATCGGCCGAGATAACAGGATTGAAGTTTGACCTCTCGTCGTTGAAGTGTGCCCCGATATTCTCTTTTGTAAAGTTTACAGGGTTGGCTATGAACTCTTCTGCAAAATCACACACCTCTATCTGGTGTTCGACAAATGCGATGTTTTCAGTATCGCCGGGCAGAAGGGTTTCACGATACCTTTTGAATGCTTCGCGGGCCTTATCGAACTGGTAGTTGATCCGGTAGGCTTCGCCAAGAAAGAATATCGCTTCGTATGGGGCACCCATCTGGGTTACGGACCCCTCTCTGTAACGGGCAGTGGTGTTTTGGGAGGCCTTTTCGAGGTACTCTATTGCCAGGTTTTTGCTTCCCTCTATGTTGAGATAGCAGATGCCTATGCGGTATGCCAGGTTGGCATTTTCGGGCATCTCTTCATATATCTCTTTGTAGTACATAAGAGCATCATAATAAGCCTCATAAAAGAGGAAGTACTCCGCTTCCATAAACAGCTCCTGGAGTTTTCTGGTATCCTGCGAGTAGACATTACCGGCAAGCGGCAGTATAAGGAGAAGGAAAAGTGTGACTCTTTTACTCATGGCGCATCCCTTATTATTGATAAAACAAATTTATAAAAAAAAAGGGATAAATGGTCTTTGCAGGGGAAATATGGGTGTTATCACTTTTTTTTGTGAGAAATAGTGGTATGGTTTTCAATGGCACTCCTGCCTCCCTATTCGCAAGAACAGAACATCAACTCTATACAAAATACAAATCCCCCCAATTGAAAAAGAGATTCATATTCTTTTTCAAACCTTCCTGATCTGATTTTAAGTTATTAATAGATTAAATACCAATGCCTCTTGCATGGTTATTGATGTATTATTTTCTTAAAAACATTCAGTTATGCTCAACAAAATCATAAAATACTTCCTGGAGAATAAGTTGGTAACCCTGCTTCTCCTCGCAGGACTGTTGACATGGGGTATTGCTACCGCTCCTTTTGGCTGGCAGCTTGGCGGATTGCCATCCGACCCCGTACCTGTGGATGCTATACCCGATATTGGGGAAAATCAACAGATCGTTTTCACCCAATGGCCGGGAAGATCTCCACAAGATATTGAAGATCAGATTTCGTATCCCCTGACAACCTATCTTTTGGGTATTCCGGGGATAAAGACCATCCGAAGCTCCTCCATTTTTGGCTTTTCAAGTATATACCTCATTTTCGAAGATGATATTGAATTCTACTGGTCACGCTCCAGAATTCTGGAAAAATTAAGCTCTCTCCCATTAAATCTGTTACCCGATGGGGTTCAACCAACGCTTGGTCCCGATGCAACGGCTTTGGGACAGGTATTGTGGTATACTTTGGAAGGACGCGATAAGGAAGGTAATGTGACCGGGGGATGGGATTTACATGAGATACGTACCATTCAGGACTTCTATGTAAAATATGGATTAAATGCAACGGAGGGTGTTTCAGAGGTAGCATCGATTGGAGGGCATGTTCAGGAATATCAGATAGATGTTAATCCCGCCGCCCTAACAGCTTACAATATACCTTTACACGATGTAATGTCTGCCGTCCGGAAATCGAACCGTGATGTAGGTGCCAAAACCATTGAGATTAACCAGGCTGAATATTTTGTGCGCGGACTGGGGTATGTGAAAAGCAGTGAAGATATTGAAAAAGCGGTGGTCGCCATCAGAGATAATGTTCCGATCAGAATTAAGGATATAGGTATTGTGGCACTTGGACCGGCCTCCCGCAGGGGTATTCTTGATAAAGGCGGAGCCGAAGTGGTCGGCGGCGTTGTCGTGGCACGATATGGCGCTAATCCACTGCAGGTCATCAATAATGTAAAAGAGAAGATCGAAGAAATCTCACCCGGATTGCCAAAAAAGAGGCTTGCTGATGGCACTGAGAGTCAATTGACTATCGTACCGTTCTATGACCGGTCAGAACTGATCTATGAAACACTGGGCACCCTCGAGGAAGCTCTATCACTCCAGATTCTCATAACAATACTGGTGATAATCGTGATGATCTACAACCTGCGGGCCTCTTTTCTTATTTCCAGTTTGTTGCCCATTTCCGTACTCATGGTTTTTATTGCCATGCGGTATTTCGGGGTCGACGCCAATATAGTTGCACTCTCCGGTATTGCCATTGCAATTGGTACAATGGTCGATCTGGGAATAATCCTATCGGAGAACATCGTAAAACACTTAGAGGAAGCTCCACCCGATCAAAAGCTAAAAACAACCATCTACAACGGCTCAGCAGAGGTAAGTTCGGCTATTCTTACTGCCGTGTCAACCACTATTGTAAGCTTCATTCCTGTCTTCACCATGCAGGCAGCTGAAGGTAAACTATTCGGGCCTCTGGCGTTCACCAAAACCTTTGCATTAGTGGCAGCCTTGCTGGTGGCCCTGTTCATATTGCCCACTTTGGCAAATATTGTTTTTGGTTTTAAAATCAGGAGTCCGCGATACAAAAAATGGATTAATCTCTTTCTTATTGCTGCAGGTATCGTTGGATTAATCATTGGTGCTGTATGGGCTGGCATACTGCTTATACTATTTGGAAGCATCTCATTCCTTAAGCCGCTGGTCTCTGACAAAAAGCCGTTTGATACTCCATTATTACGCAAGGTCATCAGCAACATTGATCTGTTATTGGTAGCAATTGGCGTGATATGGCTTCTGGCCAGATACTGGTTACCACTGGGTGCCGGAAAGAGTGTACTACTCAATTTTGTCTTTGTTATTCTGCTTGTTGGCTCTATACTGGGAGCTTTCTCACTCCTTCAATATTCCTATAAAAGAATACTGACCTGGATACTGAATAACAAAATCACTTTCCTTCTGCTTCCAGCCTTACTGATATTTCTCTCAATGAATATCTGGTTAGGATTTTCCTCTGTTTTCGGCTTTGTGGCAAATGGTGCCGACAAAGCAGGCTGGAATATACGTACGACCAATGTTTGGTCGGGACTAACACATGCCTTTCCCGGAATCGGTAAGGAGTTTATGCCGGCATTAGATGAAGGGAGCTTTTTACTTATGCCAACCTCAATGCCACACTCCGGTATTGAGTACAACAGGAGGGTGTTAGGCCAACTGGATATGTTGATTACCAACATTCCTGAAGTAGACATTACTGTGGGCAAACTGGGCCGTGTAGAATCGGCACTCGACCCGGCACCTATTTCCATGTTCGAAAACGTGATTAATTACAAACCGGAATATGAACTGGATATAAAGGGACGCCGCCAGAGATTCCGTACCGATAAGGATGGCCGCTATGAATTAAAAAATGGCAACACCCTGACAAACCAGGAGATGCTTGATCAGGGCATTCCAACAACAGAGCTTATACCGGATCCGAAAGGCAACTATTTCCGTAACTGGCGTGAACACATCAAATCATCTGATGATATCTGGCAAGAGATAGTTGCAGTGGCAAAAATACCAGGTGTAACTTCTGCCCCCAAATTGCAGCCTATTGAGACACGTTTGGTGATGCTGCAAACCGGTATGAGGGCGCCAATGGGCATCAAGGTTTTCGGTCCCGACCTTAAAACCATAGAGGATTTTGGAATCAGGCTTGAAGGTATCCTTAAGGAGGTTCCCTCTGTAAAGGCCGAAGCAGCATTTGCAGAGCGTATCGTAGGTAAGCCATATATCCATCTGAATATAAATCGGGACGAAATTTCACGCTTCGGATTAAATGTTGAAGATGTACAACTAACCATTGAAACCGCTATTGGAGGCATGAACATAACCTCGACAGTGGAGGGCCGAGAGCGTTTTCCTGTAAGAGTCCGTTATCCAAGAGAGTTAAGAGACGATCCCGAATCACTGGGGAATATCCTGATCCCAACGCCCACGGGAGCGCAAATACCTTTAAAACAACTGGTAGATATCGAATATGTACAGGGTCCGCAAGCAATAAAAAGTGAGAATACATTTCTGGTAGGCTATGTGCTCTTTGATAAACATCAGGGCTTTGCAGAGGTAGATGTAGTGAACGACGCCCGAGAGATGATTCAGCAGAGGATTGAAACAGGAGAGTTAATTGTACCGGCCGGGGTGAATTACACTTTCTCCGGTAGTTACGAAAACCAGGTGCGTGCCGAGAAACGACTCAGCGTAATCGTGCCTGTTGTTTTAATCGTCATATTTCTGATACTCTACTTTCAGTTCAAATCGGTAACAACGTCGCTCATGATTTTCGCCGGTGTGGCTATGGCATTCAGCGGAGGCTTTATTATGCTATGGCTATACGGGCAGGATTGGTTTGTAGACTTTGCAATATTCGGTACTAATATCAGGGAACTATTCCAGATGAATCCCGTCAATCTGAGTGTTGCCGTGTGGGTAGGATTTATAGCCCTTTTCGGGCTGGCCACCGATGATGGTGTTTTGATGGGAACCTATCTCGATCAAAGCTTTCAGCGCAACAAAACAGAATCAACAGAAGAGATCAGGGCCGCTGTTGTAGAGGCCGGGGTACGAAGAATAAGGCCTGCGGTTATGACAACCACAACTACCATTATAGCGCTGTTACCGGTTCTCACCTCAACAGGAAGAGGGGCTGACATCATGGTACCAATGGCTATCCCTGCTTTTGGAGGCATGATTATAGCAGCAATTACCTATTATGTGGTTCCTACGCTCTATTCCATGCGTGAAGAGTATAAACTTAAAAAGCAATCATAATGAAACGATATATTTTGGCACTAATGCTGGCTGTACTAATTCCCGGCAGCGTGAGTCTGGCTCAGATACCGGACGATTACTATAAAATTGCAGCCGAAAATAATCCGGGACTTGTTGCAGCTTATAAAGAATACAAAGCAGCAATGCAGAAAATACCACAGGTGACTACCCTGCCCGACCCTCAGTTTTCATTCGGGTATTTTATCTCTCCGGTAGAGACCAGGCTGGGACCACAGAGGGCCAGATTCTCCCTTACTCAAATGTTCCCCTGGTTTGGCACTCTGAAGGCACAGGGTGACGCCGCAGCTCTGTTAGCAGAAGCCAAATTCCAGAACTTCATCGATGTCCGTAACAAGCTATACTACAATGTGTCTTCAGCCTATTATCCGTTATATGAATTAAAAGAGCTGATTCGTATTGAGCAGGAGAACATACGCATTCTGGAATCATACAAAACAATAGCTACCCATAAGTTCGAAAATGGGAGCGGGACAATGGTTGATGTCTTAAGAGTAGAGATAATGCTGCAGGAAGCTCAAACCAATATTGAAATTCTCAGTAATAAAGAAAGACCTCTGCTGACCGCTTTCAACAAGCTTCTGAACAGACCTGAAGATGAAAGAGTGAACATCACCGACCCTTTGAGAGCAGAAATTCTTTCAGAAAACTTCAGGAGAGATTCATTGATTACTGCAAATCCAAAACTGAAAGCTCTGGATTTAAAAATAGAGGCAGGCAGAGCCTCCGAACTAGCAATTCAGAAGCAGGGAATGCCCAGATTAGGTGTCGGCTTAGATTATGTAATAGTTGGCGAACGCAATGACATTGTCATACCAGATAATGGGAGAGACATTTTGATGCCTATGGTGACTGTAAGCATTCCAATATTCAGGAGTAAGTACAAAGCATCGGCAAAAGAGGCCCGACTAACGCAGGAAAGCTATACGTATCAGAAACAAGAAGTAGCAAACGGACTCATTTCTGAATATGAATTGGGTTGGTTTCAGGTTCAACAGCAGTTGCAACTACTATCACTTTACGAACAGCAGATAGAAACCTCCCAACAATCGTTAAACCTGCTATTTACATCGTATGGTAATTCAGGTAAGGAGTTCGAAGAGGTATTACGAATGCAGCAACAATTGCTGAAATACAAGAAGATGAGTGCCACGGCATTGACTCAATACCATATAGCCGTTGAGAGAATCAATTACTTAACATCAAAAACATATTGACATGAAAACAATAGATAAAAAGACAATAATAATAGCCGGAGCTACTCTGATTATTGGTTTGCTGGCAGGATGGTTGATTTTTGGAGTTAATAGAAGTAATTCCCATGATGACCATGAACAGGATAAAACTGAGATACATGCAGATATTGTGTGGACCTGTTCGATGCACCCGCAGGTCCGTCAAAATGAGCCGGGCAGCTGCCCAATATGCGGCATGGATTTAATACCGCTGGAGGATGACCCGGACGACGATAGTGATCCGATGTCAATCAGGATGTCACCGGCAGCGATGCAGTTAGCCGGTGTGACAACGGCAATTGTCGGCAGAACAGAGCCCGTAAAGCAATTGCAGTTGAATGGGAAGGTGCAGATTGATGAACGTCGGGTTAATTCGCAATCGTCACATACTCCTGGCAGGATAGAAAAATTACTGGTGAATTTTACTGGTGAATTTGTAAACAGAGGACAAACCGTTGCTTATATCTATTCGCCTGAGCTGGTTACAGCACAGGAAGAACTTTTAGAGGCACAAAAAATTGCAGAATCACAGCCACAATTATTCAGTGCTGCGAAATGGAAATTGAGAAACTGGAAGCTTTCTGATAGTCAAATTGAAAACATTCTGAATTCGGGAGAAATAATGAAAGAATTCCCTATAAAAGCTGATGTTTCAGGCTATGTAACATCAAAAATGAAAAACTCCGGCGACTATGTTAGCGGAGGAGAAACCATCTATGAAATTACTGATCTCTCTGTGGTTTGGGTTCAATTTGATCTGTATGAATCAGATATAAGTCTGGTGAATATTGGTGACCCCGTTGAATTCTCAATATACTCTATACCGGGAGAAAGTTTTCAGGGTACTATCTCCTTTATTGATCCACTGATTGACCCTGTAACAAGGGTGGCAAAAGCCAGAATTGAGTATAAGAATACAAGGGGAGAACTCAAACCCGAAATGTTTGTCTCAGGTGTGATCGAAGCCGAATTAGCAGGAAAATCAAATTCGCTTGTGGTGCCTAAAACAGCTGTGATGTGGACAGGTAAACGTTCTGTTGCTTACGTTAAAACAGCTTCAGAGCAGGGGGTGCGTTTTACTATGCGTGAAATTTCTCTGGGTCTGGCTTTAGGCGATAGTTATCTGATTGAAAGCGGCCTAGAGGAAGGAGAAGAGATTGCGGTACACGGCACTTTCAGCATAGATGCAGCAGCACAATTAGCAGGCAAACCAAGCATGATGAACCCCGAAGGCGGGAAGGTAATGACCGGACATAGCCACGGGGACATGGAAATGGGCGGCGTTGAAACAGAGCAAAGAGGTGAAGAGATAGTCAGGACAGAAACAGCACAGCATTTATCGATTGACAGTCAGGCTAAAGAGGCCCTGCAGCCTCTTTTTGTATCATACCTTAACTGGAAGGATGCCCTGACCAATGATGAATTTCAGGAAGCTCAGGAAATGGCAACAAGCATGGTGTCGGCACTGGAGAAAGTCAACATGAGTCTCTTTAAAGGCGATGCCCATAATGTCTGGATGGATTTTCAGGATAGTCTCAACAAGAGTCTTGAGCATGTTCAGCATTACTCCGATATAGAGCAATTACGAAAAGCTTTTCAGACAGTTTCGGCCACTATGATTGAAATGGCAGAGAGATTCACTCCTCTTGAGGAGACAATATATGTACAGCACTGTCCGATGGCAGATGACAATAAAGGTGCTGACTGGCTAAGTATGGAGAGGGAGATCAGAAATCCATACTTTGGTAGCTCAATGCTAAAATGTGGGGAGATAACCAAAGAGATTAAATTTTAATTATGGCATTCTAATCTTCTCATTTTTCATAAATTTATGGTGATATGATATTAATTATTAAACCTGAAAGCTATATATAACTGTCCGAATGCGTTTTTGCTGTCACCCAGAAGTAAATTGGCGACATCACTCTTGGCTAGTTTCTGAAGGCCCAGATTATACCGGATTCCTGTTTGCATATTGCCGAAATTTAGTGCTACACCAGCACCAATACCATAATCCAGGGTATTGAAGTTGTCTCTGCTTATTTCATCGTTTCCCTCAATGGTTCCCGAATATTCGGTTTTTGCACTAAGCAATAACCCTAAATATGCCCCTGCATGAATTTCCAGTATCTCCACGGGGCGTATGACCATAAGCACAGGAAAGTCCAAATAATTCAATTTGAAATTTACAGTTTGATCAATCAATCCGCCATAAACGACTTCGGTTCCTTTGGCTGAATAGAGTATCTCATGCTGTATACCAAATGTTTCAAAAAACATAATCTGGCCAAATAATCCTGCATTCAATCCAAATCTCGCATTTTCATCATCAATGTCATCCTGACCAACATAAAAATTACTCATGGTTAACCCACCTTTAATCCCACCGCTAATCTGTTGAGCTCCTACTGAGAGGGTTGTCCCTGCAAGAATCGCTGTCAGAATAATTGTGAATGTGATTTTTCTTTTCATGATTGTTCTTTTTAGTGAATAGTTCATTCCATATAATGCAATTTGCAGAATATATTTTCTATTGACTTATTCATTTGCAAATTGCCGTTAGCAATCATATAGTTCCAAATTCCTTGCCATGGACCGAGAGAATATTGCATCAGAACCGCCCCCAGTGCATAGTCTCTGCGAGCGTGAGTGAGCAGAAAGGGAGCAAAAAGGGAGCACATAATTTTGTAGACATTTTTACACACATATTCTGTATTTGTGGAAATGTCGAACCTCTTTCATTACTGCCCTGACTACTTTCTTCTGTCAGGCGGCTGATACTTCAGATGATACCTGACCAATAACTCATTATAATTGTTTTGGCATATTATTTTCAGTTAGTTGAGTGAATTAAAATTATTGTATGATGAAAAACTATAAATACATCATCGTTGGTGGTGGGACTACAGCCGGCTACGCGGTAAAAGAATTTGCAGAACAAAATCTCGGCGGAGATCTTTGCATTATTTCGAATGAATCTACCCTGCCGATGAACCGTCCACCATTTTCAAAAGAGTACTTGCAAGACAAAGATAAGGATGATGAAATCCTGATCAACAAAAAGGAGTTTTATGAAAAACATGGCATCGAGCTTTTACTTGATACACCGGCAAAAGATGTGGAGTTCGGAAAGAAGCAGGTTTTACTTGAAAACGGGGATAAACTAGGATACGAAAAGCTACTGATTGCTACAGGGTCTAAGCTAAAAAAGCTGGACATTGAAGGAGCCAACCTTAAACATATATTCTATCTCAGAGATCAGAAACAAGCTGATAATATCCGTGAGCACGCTGACAATGCTAAAAATGCCGTTGTTGTTGGTGGTGGGTATATTGGCACTGAAACGGCAGCTATATTAAACAAATCGGGATTAAAGGTAACGATGATCGTACCCGAAGATAAAGTTCTTGACAGATTCGCTACAGACGACATTGCCACGTTTTTCCAGAACGAGTTCCGGAAAAATGGCGTTGATATCATTTTAAATGATAGCGTAAAAGGATTTTACGGAAGTGGTAAAGTTGAAGAGGTTGAACTACTGTCAGGCAAAAGGCTCAAAACCGATATAGTGGTGGCCGGAATAGGTGTTGAGCCTAACATAGATATCTTTAAAAACACAAGCCTGGACATTAATAAAGGAGTTGTGGTAAATGAGTTTTGTGAAACCAATCTCGAAGATGTTTATGCTGCAGGTGATGTAGCCGAGTTCCCGGATATGCTTTTTGATAGTCTGAAAGTCGTTGAACACTGGGAGCATGCGGTTGAGCAAGGGAAGCATGCTGCAAAAGTGATGACCGGAAGTCGTGATCCATATCTGTTTTTTCCCTTCTTTTTCTCCGATCTGTTTGAATACTCCTATGAGTATTTCGGCGCTAATGAGTCGGCCGATGAAGCAGTTAACAGAGGAGATATTAAAACGGGCAATTTCAGCACCTGGTGGTTCGAGGGTAACAGGCTTGTTGCAGCACTCGTGATGAGTTCAAGGCCAGAGGAAGAGGGAAAGCTGGCACGGGAATGGATAAGCGGCAAAACTGACATAGACAAGGAAAAGATCGAAGATGAGAACACAAAAATGGATGAACTGGTGCTAAACATTGGATTACATGACAGTCAATCCTGATAATGTTTAATCATTATCCGTCAGCTTCTATTCATATTCTACTACCATTTATCAGCTTAACATGGTTACTCTTGCAGCTTAGGAGTATAATAAAAACCAGGGATTTTGCTTTTACTTATCCTTTACAGAAAAGAGATTAAATTTTGATATGATAAACTTTTCCAGTTCAACCAAAATAAAGACCAGCGCTCCTGCTGCTAACGGATAGAGCCAGTAGATAGCGGTAATGGACCGGGTACCGAAAAATGTATTCATAAATGGCAGATAAACAAATCCGATTTGCAGTATTATCAAAATACCGGCAGCTATAAAGGCATATCGGTTATTGAAAAAGTCCTTGCTCAGTACAGTTTGTTCTATTTTCCGGCAATTGAACAGATAAAAAAGTTGTCCTGCCACAAGTGTGTTAACAGCAATCGTTCGTGCAGCATCATCTTCCAGTCCATTGTTTCTCAACAAGCTAAAAACGCCAAGGGTTAATCCCCCAATAAGAACCGAAACAAATGATATACGCCAGATAAAAAGCTTGCCGAGAATTGATTCGTCGGAGCCCCGCGGCTGACGTTTCATTATATCGCTTTCTACGGGCTCAAAAGTGAGTGCCAATGCAAGAGTTACAGCTGTTATCATGTTAACCCAAAGAATTTGGACCGGGGTAATTGGCATTATAATACCAAAAAGAATAGCCGTCATAAGTACCAAGGCTTCTGCTCCATTTGTTGGTAATATAAAAAGTAGCGTCTTTCGAATATTGTCGTACACCGTGCGTCCCTCCTCAATGGCGTTGACAATAGTGGCAAAGTTGTCATCGGCCAGCACCATCTCCGAGGCATCCCTGGAGACGTCAGTGCCCTTAATACCCATTGCAATGCCAATATTGGCCTTTTTTAGAGCTGGGGCATCATTTACACCATCACCGGTCATTGCACACAGGAAACCGTTTTCCTGCAGAGCGGTAACAAGCCTAAGTTTATGTTCAGGGCTGGTTCGTGCATAGATATCGTATTCGCCAACCACCTTGCGCATCTTCTCGTCGCTCATTTGCTCAAGGTCCTTACCGGTGAGGGATTTTTCTCCATCCCCAATACCTAACTCTTTCCCAATCGCCCTTGCCGTAATGGCATGGTCACCGGTAATCATTTTCACATCAACACCGGCGTTCTTGCACTCCTTAATGGCTTCTACCACTTCATCACGTGGCGGATCAATAATTCCAACTATTCCCAGAAATATTTTTTGCTTTTCCAGATCATCCTTTTCAAGTTCAGTGCAGTTTTTGGTAGCGGTATTATAGGCTAGTCCCAAAAGCCGCTGTCCATCTGCTGCCGCTTCATCCGTTTTTTCCTCCCAGTACTCCCTGTCAATATCGACACTGCCTTCGGTCGTTAGCTGTTTATCGCAAAGTTCCAATATCCTTTCCGGAGCACCTGATAAGAATACAGTCAGAACGTCATCTACCTGATTGAGTGAGGCCATGTATTTATGGTCTGACTCAAAAGGGATTGTGTCAATTCGTTCAGGTTTAAAATCTTTTAATCCGGCTTTGTAGCTCATGGTGAGTAAGGCTCCTTCGGTGGGGACTCCGGTAAGGGTCCAGTTGTCGTCCTCATCTTTGCCAATCTCAGCGTTGTTGCAGACTCTGGCTGTGCGAAGCAATTGCCAGAGCACTTCATCCTTTTCAGGGTTAACTTCTTTGTCGTCAGCAGTAAACTTACCATCAGGTTTGTATCCTGTACCTTCAATTTTGTATTGCTTTTCTGCTGTGATGATGGTTTTGGCCGTCATCTCATTGCGGGTAAGCGTACCCGTTTTGTCTGAGCAAATTACGTTAACAGCTCCCAGGGTCTCTACCGATGGTAACCTGCGAATAATGGCATTGCGCTTTGCCATTCGTTGTACGCCAATGGCCAGTGTGATAGTCATAATGGCAGGTAAACCTTCGGGTATGGAGGCAACAATGAGGCCTATAGCAGCCAGGAACAACTCAGTCAGAGAGTAGTCACGAAAAAAGTAACCAAACGCAAAAAAAGCTCCGGTACCAAGCAAAATAATCACCGAAAGCCATTTGCCAAACTCTTCAATCTGTTTCAGCAGTGGTGTAGTTATCTCCTCTACAGATGAAATCATCTGATTAATACGACCTATTTCTGTCTCTGCACCAGTGCTTACCACCACCCCGGCGGCTTTGCCATATACAACCACCGTTCCTGAAAATGCCATCGATAGTTGATCGCCTATAACGGCAGACTCATCAACTGGCTCTACACTTTTTTCTACCGCCATTGATTCACCTGTGAGCGGCGATTCTTCAACACGAAAATCCTTAGACCGCACCAACCTGACATCGGCCGGCACTTTATCACCCGACTTGAGCAGAACAATATCGCCGGGTACAAGCTCCTCCGCTTCGATGGTTTGTTTTTTGCCATCACGCATAACAACTGCTTCAAGTGAGAGCATTTCCCGAATGCTTTTCAGGGCCTTCTCTGCCTTACCCTCTTGTATAAATCCTATGAGTGCATTGATGACTACCACAGCAAGTATCACCCATGTGTCGATCCAGTGATCGAGAAGAGCGGTTATCACAGCGGCTGCAATCAAAACGTATATGAGTACGTTATGGAACTGCATTATTAAGCGCATAAACCAGCTACGCTTTTTCCCTCTTGGAATATCGTTGGGGCCATACTCATCAAACCGTTCCTTGACGGTGCTGTCTGAGAGTCCCTTTTCTTTGTCAGAGTCGAGTTTTTCCAGCACTTTGACAGCATCCGTTGAATGCCAGGTTTGCCTGGCTTCTTTTTCTTTACCCTTGCCCATTAATATTGTTCGTACAAATAGTTATAAACAATATTACCGTAGAGAATCCATGCTTCATCTTTGCAATGGTTACTTTACGGTAATAATTAACACTTTTCATCTTAGATTCTTTGCAGCAAATTCCCCTGCGGGTTTACCCCCGCCAACAGAGGATAGACTATTCCAGAAAAAGGTATGATTCCAAACCTGGGCAGCATTATTAAAAATACCGGTATGATCGGGATTATCAGTCGCTTTTTGGATAATCTCTTCCAGCGGCAGGCCTTCAAATTCAGTTCCCGAAATTAATTCATACAGTTTATCCACGTATATTTTGTGGTGCTTCCCGTAGTGGTAGCTAATGATATTTGCCGAAATTGCCGACTCCAATGCATTCTCCGCATATGGCAGAGATGGCTGCATAATCTGTATTTTGTGGTTCATAATAGTTTTTCATTTTGTTTTCATAAAGTTTTCATTTTCAAATTCCTTGCCATGGACCGGGAAAATATTGCCTGGGAATTTCTGTGTATCATTCATTATCATGAGTGTATTTTCCAGGCTCTTAAATACCGGCTCAGTCACAATGCATTAACTTCAGGAATATCATCTGCATTCTCAACCATTTAAAAAGGATCAACCGATCAACAGCAGATGCTATATGTAGAGTTTCTTACACGATATGGTACTTTTCCTCCTTAGTATACTTCATTTCACCCTGCTCCCATCCTTATTCGACCACTGTTAATCAGTACATTCCAGCTATGGGTCACAAAGTCAAAAAAACCTTGGCATGTTTTTCACACCTGATAAGTAGATAATAACCCATTATATCATATGGCAAAAAAAAAAACAGAAAACAGAGAACCGTGAATGGCTCGATTCACTCGAATATATCATTCAGAATCAGGACGGTGAACTGGTGAAGGTAATGAATAACACACCTGATGGTCAGAATCCCCGTGGTGTCTGTTTGTACCACGGATGTATCCCCACAAAAGTTTTGCTGCATTTTGCTGATGTCAAAGATGATGTTGAAAAAGCCAAAGAGTGGGGGCTTGATTTTAAAAATGTTTCGATAGATATTAACAAGCTCCGTAATGGGAAGGAACAGGTAGTCAATAAACTGACTGAAGGATTGGGACAACTCACTAAAAGACTTAATATCAACTACGTAAAAGCAGCTGCAAAGTTTACCGACAGTCATACTTTGGAAATCACTGACGGTAATAAAAACAAAAGAAGCCTTGCATTTGAGAAAGCGATAGTAGCAACAGATGCACACGCCATAGAGCTTTCGGAAGCAGCAGGTATCAAAACCGGCAAGGATGATCCATCCTAACCTCTCTGAAGCCATTATGGAAGCAGCTGATTGTATTATGGGCAAGCCACCCATATATTTAAAAAGAAAGAATAGTAGTACTTCCTGAAAGTATAATCATTTAAAAGCCAATATCATGAAGCAACATGAAAACCACAAAAAGAGTGCTAACAGTGATGCGAACCATAGTGACAAGGATCATAACAAGAAACACAATGGTGAAAGCAAAAAAGAGAAAAATGAGCATAATGACCATAAGGGGTATTCCCATGATCATGGTAATCATCATAAACATATGGCTAAGGATTTCAAACGAAGGTTTTTTATATCAATTTTCATAAGCATACCAGTGTTGATACTCAGCAGCACTATACAAAGCTGGTTTGGGTTTGAAATTGACTTCACGGGTCGTAGTTATATTGTTTTTGGACTCGCTTCAATACTTTTCTTTTACGGTGGATGGCCATTTTTAACAGGTTTTGCAAAAGAATTAAAGAAAAAACAACCGGGCATGATGACCCTGATAGCTCTGGCTATCACAGTTGCCTATTTGTATAGTACAGCCATTGTTTTTGGACTTTCGGGTCAACCGTTTTTCTGGGAGCTTGCCACACTAATTGTTATTATGCTGGGTGGCCATTGGCTGGAAATGAAATCAGTGATGCGGGCAACAGGTGCTTTGGATAAGCTGATGGAACTAATGCCTGACAATGCCCACCGAATCAGCGATTCAGGTACGAAAGAAATCAAGACCATCGAGATACAGGAAGGTGATAAATTATTGATCAAACCAGGAGAAAAAATCCCTGCCGACGGTATTATTTACGAAGGCAGCTCTTCAGTGGATGAATCCGTAATCTCCGGTGAATCAAAGCCTGTTGAAAAAGCAAAAGATGATGAAGTAGTAGGCGGATCAGTGAATGGAAGAGGATCATTAAAAATTATAGTAAAAAACACAAGCGAGAATTCCTTCCTGTCAAAAGTGGCGGATATGGTACAGAAAGCCAGTAAGGAAAAATCGAAAACACAACATCTGGGAGACAGAGCAGCTTTCTGGCTCACCATTATTGCAATTACAGTAGGTTTTACCACTTTGGCTGTATGGTTAATTGTAGGAAGAGAATTCAATTTTGCTCTCACGCGAATGGTGACAGTAATGGTTATTGCCTGTCCGCACGCTTTAGGTCTTGCCATTCCGCTGGTTGTGGCGATCTCAACTTCTGTATCGGCTAAGAATGGGCTGCTGATCCGCAATCGCACAAGTTTCGAGAATTCCCGTCGCATCAACGCAGTTGTATTCGATAAAACAGGAACACTTACTTTGGGTAAATATGGTGTATCGCGTTATGATACTCTTAACTCCAATAATACTAAACAAGACATTCTCGCAATAGCCGCAGCGCTGGAAAAAGAATCAGAACATCCGATTGCACAAGGAATTGTCATCAAAGCTGAAGAGGAATCTCTGGACATTCCCAATGCTGAAAATGTTGAAAACTTAACGGGTGAAGGGATTAGGGGTAAAGTGAAGAATAAAGATATTAAAATCGTTAGTCCCACCTACCTTGATAAAAACAACATTGAAATTGACGAAAAAATTGATCCTGATGAAACAGAAACTGTTGTTTACGTTTTGATTGATGACAAAGTAGCCGGCTACATTGCTCTTAGCGACAAGTTGCGCGATTCAGCAAAAGATGCAGTTGATAAGCTAAAAAACTTAGGCATTGATTGCTATATTCTTACCGGCGACAACGAAACTGTTACCAAGAGTATTGCCGGCAAGCTTAATCTTGATGGATATTTTGCCAATGTGATGCCCGACAAAAAACAGGAAAAGATTAAAGAATTGCAAAACGAAGGAAAGTATGTTGCCATGGTTGGTGATGGCGTGAACGATGCCCCTGCTCTGGCACAGGCTGATGTGGGGATTGCCATTGGCTCGGGTACTGATGTTGCCGCCGAAACCGCTGATATCATTCTGGTGGACAGCAATCCAGCGGATGTATTCAAACTGATTAATTTCGGAAAAGCAACTTATAAAAAGATGATTCAAAACCTGATATATGCCACCGCCTACAACGTGGTAGCGATACCTCTTGGTGCCGGTGTACTGTTCTGGGCAGGTATCATGATTAATCCGGCAATAGGCGCTGTTCTTATGAGCCTTAGTACGGTTGCCGTTGCCATAAATGCACAGTTTTTGAGAAAGAAGATGAAAGATGACTGAAGAATCATATGAGTATCTCAATCAAACCGTGAAAGTCCCTTCTGAACTCAAGGGGGTCATTCAACAGGCACTATCGTTTTATCCCAGGTTAAGAAATGAGAAGATCGATTTTGTCTTTAATGAGAATATCCGTAAGTCTGTCATGCAGGCCCAACCCAGATATACAAGCATGTATGGAAGCAGAAAGCGAAGAAAATACATCGTTAAAATAAGTCATAGCTTTGAGATGCAAGGAAAAACAACACCCATCCAGGATTTACCCGAGAAGGTATTGATAGGTTGGATTGGTCATGAGCTTGGGCACATTATGGATTATCTGCAGCGGAATAACTGGTCGATGTTTTTATTCGGACTTGGCTACTATACTTCTAAGAGTTTCATCATTTCGGCAGAAAGGGTGGCAGACACTTATGCTATTAATCATAACCTGGGTGATTACATATTGGCTACCAAAGAGTTCATCTTACATGAATCGGGTATGCCCGAGAAATATATACAAAGAATAAAGAGACTTTACCTCTCACCCGAGGAGATCATTGATATGGTAGAAAAAAGGTCATCGGGCGACTGACAATTTGCTATCGTTTGAGTTTTTTTGCAACATACTTTTCCCACTCCAGGAACTCTTCCTCTTTCATTACCCGCGGCATTTTCACCTGGCCTCCCTTTTGATTAGTCTCTTCCGTCCATTGCCGGAATAGCTCGTCAGGAATAATTCTCACCTGAACCGATTTAAGGGCTTTGGTTCGTGCTACATTATAGTTCTTGTTGGCCCCCCTAAGAATATCATCAAGTCGTTGGGCTACTTTCAACTCGTCTTTTTCCTGATCGTTATCGGTACCGAAGTACCAACGGTGCAGGTAGTTATCATCTTCTAGAATTGCAGCAACCGTAAATTCCTTAATCTCTATACCGAACTCTTCACCCAGCTCCTTAACGGCTCTGTTCATTTGAATAACAGAGAGCTGTGAGCCCACAACATTGAGAAAATGCTTGGTCCTTCCGGTAATTCTTATCTCTGTCCTCTTTTTATCTGTAAACTCAATAGTATCACCAATCATATACCTCCAGGCTCCTGCAACAGTACTGATAATAAGTACATATTGTACCCCCTCCTCCACCTCTTCGATGTTTATTGCTTTGACGCCTTGACGGATATTTCCGTCTTCATCCATATTCTCATCAGTAAACGGAACAAATTCGAAATATATTCCATTATTCGTGATCAGTGCCATTGCGTCAGTATCTCTCCTGATCTGAGTAGCCAGATAGCCTTCGGAGGCAAGATAAGTATCAATAATAGTGACTGGCTTTCCGGAAATCCTTTCAAAACTCTTTTTATAAGGTTCAAACGCAACTCCGCCCGATGTAAACACCATGAAATTAGGCCATATTTCATGTATATTACTTAGATTGTGGTATTCTATTACGCGTTTAAGCATCAACTCAATCCATGAGGGAATACCTGAGATGCTGCCAATGTCCCAGTCTGGTGCATTCTTTGCCAACGCTTCCACTCGCTCATCCCAGTCATTGATAGAAGATATTTCCTTCCCGGGACGGTAGTATCCTTCGAGCCAAAAAGGAAGCTGGCTGGCACTGATGCCGCTGATTTCACCTTCATAATGGTCTCCTACTTTTTTCAAATCGGTGCTGCTGCCAAAAAACAGTAATTCTTTCTCAAAAAACTCAGGAGGCAAATCGAAATCGGCTATACCTTTAATCTGCTGCATCCCGGCTCTGCGAATCGATTTCAGCATATCATCGGTAACAGGAATATGTTTCTTATTACTGGTAGTTCCACTGGAAACGGCAAAATAGTTTACTTTGCCCGGCCAGGTGATATCCTCACCTCCCTCCAGCACTTTATTCCACCACCTTTCGTACATGCTGTCGTAACTATGAAAAGGAACTTCTTCCGCGAATGCCTTGCGAAGGTCATCTTCAAACGAAAGAAGTTTTTTAAACTGATATAGTTTTCCGAAAGCCGTATTCTCAGCTTTTTCCAATAGTTGTCTCAGTGTTTCTCTCTGGGCCTCTGCAGGATCAGTATTGGTAAACACTCTGTCTGCAACTCCCACTATTCTTTTTAAAATTTCTCCTATTATAGCCATTTGCATTAGAATTAATATCTGTTTTACAGCTCTCTTACATCAAGAAAGCTGCCACTTTTATGTTTAACAACCTTTTGAATAGCCCTGGCAACAATTTCGACAGCCTCCCGTGGTTTCGGCATATTATCAGTACCTCTGGCCTCTTTCATCATTTTAACCATCGGGTATTTGTTTTAATCAACATGGAACACTCTGGTTGTTGGCTCCTGTATTTTTTTTTAAGCTATGCTTGAGTAATGTACTTTAGGCATACGGTTGTTGATACTTTTCTACACCGTTGTTGAAAATAGCAAGCATTTATGAATCAATCTACTTCTAATAGCCTTATCAGATACTTATATAATAATGCATTAAGAATTTTGCCATCTTTATGATTGATCCTTCTCAATCCCGAATTTATATAAGCAATCGCTTATAAGCCAACATTAACACACTTCACACAAATATTTGCCCGTCGACATGTATGGTATGATAATAAAATTATGGCATGGTTTTCTCACTCTGTAAAACGAGTATATAATTTAATTTAATTTAATTAGGAGGAAAAACATGACTATGGTTAAAGTTATTGAAGTTATTGCTTCATCAGACAAAGGCTTCAGTGAAGCAACTCAAAATGCTATTAATGAAGCATCAAAAACTGTGAAAAACATCAAATCCATCTACATCAAGCATATGAATGCCAATGTTGAGAACAACAAAATCATATCATATGCAGTGAATGCGAACATCTCATTCGAGATAGAGAAACTGAATAGCTAATCAACCATCCAATCCCAACTGGCTCAACTTGTTATAGAGTGTTTTTCTGTCGATATTAAGCAGTTTGGCGGCAAGTGATTTATTGTAATTGGCATTTTCCAGCGCTTTTACAAGCACCTGCTTTTCGGCCTCCTGTACAGCACTCTTTAAATCGAGTGTTGTTGCTATTTTTGCCACCACGTCAGAATCCTTCACCTGTTTGACTCTAATATCTTCAGGTAAAGAATTTATTGTTACCACATCACTTCGGGTAATGAGTACGCTGCGCTTTATTACATTGCGTAGTTCGCGTAAATTGCCAAACCAGGGATAGGCCCGGAATGCGGCAACAACTTCCTGATCAAAGCCTTTTACTTTTTTGTCAAGGTCTCGGTTTGCTTCTTCAAGAAAATGCTTTGCAAAAATCAGTATATCGTCGCCTCTATCGCGCAGAGGAGGTAGCTTCAGCTTAAACTCGTTTATACGATGGTATAGATCTTCACGAAAATGGCCATCGCCTGATGCTTCGAGTAAATCACTATTGGATGCTGAAATAATGCGGACATCAACATCAATAGTTTTACTGTCGCCCACGCGTGTGATTACTTTTTGCTGTATTGCACGCAATAGTTTAACCTGGGTCTCGTAGGAGAGGTTGCCGATCTCATCAAGAAAGATAGTGCCACCATTGGTCTGTTCGAAATAACCCTGTTTATCGGCTATAGCTCCTGTAAAAGAACCCTTTACATGTCCGAAAAGCTCGCTGGCAGCAAGTTCCGGGGGAATTGCACCACAATCTATGGCCATGAACTTTCTATTTTTGCGTGCACTGCTTTTATGTATTAGTCTGGCAATATATTCTTTTCCTGAACCGGTTTCACCCTGTATTAATACCGACATATCTGTTGGCGCGACCAAGCTGGCCTGATCAATGAGTTCAAGCATTTTGCTGGATTCACCTGTGATAAAAGCATCCTCTGTTTCTGTCTGCTTCCCAAGTTTTCTCTGGATTGCCTGTTGAATAATAATGCATATTTCTTCAGGATAAATGGGTTTGGTAACATAGTCAAAGGCTCCGGCCTTGATGGACTCAACAGCAGCCTTTATTTCCGCATAAGCAGTCATAACAATAATTGCAGTATCGGGAGATATTTGCCGTATAAATGGCAATAGTTCTTTGCCGTCTATATCAGGCAGGCGCATGTCGCATAAGACAACATCGACCCTTTCCTTTTTAAGAAGTTTAAGCGCAGGCTTCCCTTTAAACAGAGTAAACACTTTGTATCCTTCACGTTCAAAGTATTTTTCAAGCAGGCTAATTATGTATGGATCATCATCAATTATCAGAATGGAAGCTTTCATAGGCGTGGGGATAAAAAAGTTTGACATAAGAGTACTTAATAATAATTTAACCATTATGAATATCAGGGAATAGCATCTCTGGCTATACTTATTATCTCAATAGATAATTCGATTTCACTCATGGCATTTTCAATCATTTCCGGATCTTTACGGAATTTACTCTTTTTAAGATAATGATTTTCAATGCGTTTAAGAGAGCTTGTGGTCTTTTTGATTCCCAGCTGCTTAACCGAAGGCAGCAAACAGTGTGCAGCTTCCGCTATTGAACGATAATCATCAGCATTGTATGATTGTTGCATTTGATCCAGCATTCTCTTTGCATTCTCAAGAAAGGAATCGAGCACAAGTAAGGTATGCTTTTTATTCCCCCTTGTAATTCTCAGCAATTCATCCAGGTCATAGTCTTTGTTATTACCTTGAGGCTTCTCACCTTCCCTGGGCACAGGATAACCGGCAACTTTATCAGTACTATGGATTATAATCTTTTCAATAAAATCCGTTTCGCTGAAAGGCTTTAGAATATAATCATCCATTCCTGCCTTAAAGTACCCTTTAATATGCTTCATTAAAGCATTGGCCGTCATGGCAATTATCTTTGTATATGCAAACTCTTTATTACTACTTTCAATATTTCTTATCTGTTTTGCCACATCTACACCACTTGTTCCGGGCATATTAATGTCAAGTAGAATAATATCGAACCGTCCTGGCTTAAACAATTTAACTGCTTCCTCACCTGAGCTGGCAAAAACAGACCTGGCTTTATACTGCTTAAGTATCACCTTCCCTAGCATGCGACTCACAGGATCATCATCTACAAACAGTATACGGATCTGATCCGGCAGAGAAGCTGGCAGAAGGATCTTATCACCTCCTTTTTCGGGTAATTCCTTATTTGATTTTTTAAAAGTCAGTATAAACGAGAATGTTGAGCCCTTTCCCGGGGAGCTACTAACAGTGATGTCACTTCCCATTGATTTAAGTAAACCTCTACTGATTGTAAGTCCCAGTCCTGTCCCAAAATAGCTGCGACCCGGAGAACTGTCAACCTGGTGGAAAGGCCGAAAGATACTCTCCAATTCGTCGGCTTCCATACCAATACCGGTATCAGTAATATCAAAACAAACAATCACTTTTTTACTGGTGCGCTTGATAATGGAGCAGTTAAGCAGAATGCCCCCTCTATGCGTAAATTTAATGGCATTTGCGATAAGATTGATAAGCACCTGCCTGATTTTAGCGGGGTCGCCCAACAGCACATCGCTGACCGAAGGATCAATATTGATCTGAAAATCGAGATTCTTTTCCTTCACCCTTAGAATAAACAAATCGTTAACAGCATCGACTATATTTACCAGGCTGAAGGGTTCTTCTTCTACCTCAGTCTGACCCGATTCTATCCGTGAAAGCACCAGAACATCATCGATGGTGGATAAAAGATGATGCGATGATTCACTAACCACCTCAAGATATGTTGATTGCTTTTTAGTAAGTTTTGCTTTTCGGAGCTGGTCAGTAAAACCTAAAATTGCATTGAGCGGCGTTCGTATTTCATGCGACATATTGGCGACAAAAGCACTTTTTGCGTAGTTAGCAGCTTCCGCCGCTTCCTTTGACACCCTTAGTTTATTCTCAGTTATCTTGGCTTCAGTAATGTTTTGAAGGAGGATTACACACAAATCGTCACTGTTTTGATCAGCTACCGGGATCAGGCGAACTGAAAAATAGTCGTTTCCATGATTGAACTCGCGACTAACAGAATTGCCCTCGAAGGCAATTTCAAAAAGCGGTTGTATGATCTCTGTAATGTTTGTCGGAAGACGTTCCTCAAGCACTTTGGCTTCCCCATCATTCCCTTTACTTAAGCTCTTCTCACTACCAACGCTACATAGAATTTCAAGGTTTTCATCAATCAGCAACATCATCAGGCCCGGGACGTTCTCAGCCAGAATTTTTAAGCAATTTAGTTTCTTAAGCTGCTGATCACGGAGTCGGTCTACACCTATATAAATCCCCGATTGAATATATCTGCCATCATACTCCCCCTGCTTACCTTCGATAACACCAAGCTCTGAAAAAATGCTCACTTGCCTGCCATCTCTACGCTTGTGCCTGATCTCCCTATTTGCCAATTCAGTTTCCCGCTTATTCTGATATATCAAGAGTGTCTCATTAATACTCTGCTCGCTTTCATGCAGAATATCTCTAACGGGCCTCCCGATAAGCTCATCAGCTTTTTCATAGCCTAGTATAGAAACAGCAGATGTATTGATCTTGCTTATTTTCCATTCCTGGTCATAAATAATAACCGGATTGGGCAGGTCTTCTGACGAAATACTATTCATATCAAATCGCTTTGCGGTATAACAGTTCTGAATTGCTTCAAAACAATCATCTAAAGTACATATTTTTCATCAATGTTGAAAATGCTCCACAACTATAGTACAGGTTCTCTTTTTCATCATGAATTAAAGCATAGACTATCAACTGCTTAGCAAGATAATTAGTAGGATATCATTAATGGTACATATTTGGAACTACGAATAATCAAAACTAACAAGAGCATACAGTTATGGTAATCAAAAAAATTTTAATTCCTACGGAGCTCGATGAGCTTTCGACAATAGTGACCGGGTTCGCAGTAGATTTGGCTGAGCAGATGAATATTTCAGAGATCGTGCTACTGAATCTTATAATCCCGGCACCTAGCCATGCCTTTTTAGCTTCGCAAAATGCTTTTGCTCCCAACGTCAACATGGACGAACGCTTTAATGCTGTTCTGTTGGAAAACCACCAGAAGCTTGCCGGAGAGGAAGCTGAGAGATTCACAAATGAAAAGGTAGAGATTAAGCCCTTTGTAAGGTTTAATGAGAGCAGGACTAATCTCAATAAATACATGCAGGAATTTGAGGCAGACCTTGTTGTATGTGGAAGCCGTGATGAACATAGCTTTCTTCAGATTTTATTTGGATCCGATACAGAGAAAATGGTTCGCAAGGTGGACTATCCAATGATCATCTTACAGGACAAGAGAGATACTGCCGAGATAAAAAGCATTCTTGTCGCTATTGATATTAATGAAGAGAATCAGAACAACCTGAGCGAAATTATTTCTTTTGCCGGGTCGGTTAATGCCAGAATGCAGCTCTTACATGTAATAACAGACGACTCACAATCTTCTGATCAGGCTATCAAAAAACTTCGTAAGATCGCGATTGAAAACATGGTTGAGAATTACGACATCAATGTGGTAAGCAATAATAATCTGGAGGATGGTATTCGCAGCTTTGCAAGGAAGTATAATCCTGATATGATTGCTGTTTTATCGCAGGGAAAGGGAAAAATACATAAGCTGATCTTTGGCAGTAGTACTGAAGAGATTATCAGGGAAACTGACAGGCCGGTTTTTGTCAGCAGAATAAGCTAAGCAGTAAATCAACTTATAGCCTCCGGCATATGTTTAAACAAATACCAGCGGAAAGGTACAGATAAAAAAATCTGATCTGCCGTAGCAGACCAGACTCAACGTTGCTTAAATCACAAGGATAACCTAACAAGACACTATTTTGCTACTATGTCGGAACAAGAAAAAAACAGAGTCAGAGATTATTACAATGATCATGTAAAGGAGGAGGATGCCCGTCTGGATGAACACCCGTTTGAAATACCTATAACTCTGTATTTTGTAAATAAATACCTGAATCCGGGAAGCTGCATTTTTGATGTGGCGTGTGGAACCGGACGTATTGCGCAGCAACTACTGGATAATGGGTTCGTTTTGGGATTGAACGATCTGTCAGACAAGAATGTAGATTTGGTTAAAAAGCGACTCCTGCACAATCAAAACGTTCAGTTTATAGACAATACTGATGCACTCAAAAGTAGTAGATGGAATAAAACAGAGTGGGATGGCATTTTGATTCTTGGACCTCTTTACCATATGATAAAAAAAGAGGACAGAGTTAAAGTTCTTGAACTTGCTTACCAACATGTTAAGCCGGGAGGGTATGTTTTCTCCTCATTTATGACGCGGATTGGAGCGATGGTATTTGGCGTAAAAAATAACCCTCAGGGAATACTGCATCAGAATGGAGTCAAAATGCTATGGGAAACAGGCACAGATGAAAGTTTTGTTGAGGCTACAGAATGGTTTGTGAATGCTTACTTCTCACACCCTGAGGAGATAAATCCTCTTATTGAGAAAGCAGGACTCGAGCCGCTTCACCTTGCTGGAGTTGAAGGTATCTTTGGTGAGCGGTTTGAATTATATCACCAGCTTAACAACAATCTCAAAAAGCCGTGGATGGATTTTATCATCAATTATTGCGAGGATATTCACATGGTAAACCAGGCAAAACACCTGCTTAGTGTTGCAAGAAAACCTGAATAAAACCGATATTTCGACTACCTAATGAAAGCCCGATTATTTAATCCAACTGAGCCTGAAGTATAATATTCACACCTTTAAGGGCTTTTGATACAGGGCAATTCTCCTTGGCAGAGGTTGCAATTTTATCAAATTCATCTTTATTAATATCAGAAACCTTACCCTTTGTCTTGAGAAATATTTCTGTGATAGAAAAAGACCCATTGGCTTTGGCAAGTGTCACTTCAGCATCAGTTTCTATTTTTTCGGGTTTATGACCTGCCTGATCAAGGGCATGTGCAAATGCCATTGAAAAACAGCTTGCATGGGCTGCTCCAATAAGCTCTTCTGGACTTGAGGCATCTTTACTCTCCTCGAAACGTGAGGAGAAATTCAGCGACCCCTCATAACCGCTTGTTTTCAGGGTGTATTTTCCTTTTCCTTTCGGAAGGTTACCTTCCCAAAGTGCATTCGCATGATGTTTACTCATAGTATTTCAAATTTAATAGTTAAAAACTAATCAGGCTTATCTGATGGTCAATATCCATGCCATGAGTAAATCAAATGCAATAGTATGAAAGATTGAAAATCCAGACTGATTCTTGTGAATCAATTTCTACAATTCAACCTTTCCATGTAGTAATTAATCGACAACTGTTTGTTCTTTTTTTTGAGGACAAGACTTCTTAATGTAAAGTCGCGGACGGTTGGTCAATATGTTTTCTCCCTGAAGAATTTAGCAGAGAAATTTACCAGTGAGAGTTTCTCTGTAGCGCGGGTAACGGCTGTATAAAGCCATCGCAGGTACTCTCTGCCCGGCTCTTTTTTATTAAACATACCCTGATCGATAAAGACCCTTTTCCACTGTCCGCCCTGTGCCTTATGACAGGTAACGGCATAGGCGAATTTCACCTGAAGTGCATTAAACCATGGATCCTCCCGTATTGCCATCCATTGCTTTCTTTTCTGTTTAATATACTGATAGTCGTCCAAAACAGCATTATAGAGCTCTTTATTCTTATCGGCAGGCATTGAGGGTGTATCGTAATGGAGGGTATCGAGTATTACCCTGGCATCGACCTCGGTCTGGTAATCAATAAACCAGAGTGTCATTTCAGCAAAACGAAATCCGTACCTCTCTTCATACCTTTTTATACGACTCACCTCGGCAATATCGCCATTGGCAAGGAAGCCGATCTCCTCCCCTGCTTCATCACCGAGCATTTCTCTCCGCTCTCCGCTCTACGCTGCGAGCTGCGTCAGCAGCGAGCCCATGCCCCATGCCCTATGCCAGCGAGCGTCAGCGAGCATTTCTCTACGCTCTCCGCTCTCCGCTGCGAGCTGCTTCAGCAGCGAGCCCATGCTCCATGCCCTATGCCCTATGCCTGCGAGCGTCAGCGAGCACCTTCTTCCTCCTCCTCTCTCTTTTTCCTTCTTCTGCGGAATAGCAGCAGGAAGAGTATTATGAAGCCAAGTCCGGCAGCAACAAGCACCATGTAAGCGCGTGAACGCCTTACCTCTTCGTGCTCTATGGAGTCGCTGTCAAGATCGCTCTCTACGATAAGCCTTACAAGAGTTCTGAATAGCTCTTCTGAGCTGTAGTCGGTGTCTCTCTTCTGCAGCAGCTCTTCAAACAGGCTGGTTACAGAGGTTATTCTCTCCCTTCTCAGGTTCAGACCCTCTATGAAAGCCCTTAGATCGCCCTCTGCCAGCCTGCTGATGATATCTGCAGCCTCCTGTGGGGTGGTGCCGGGCGCTATCGCTATGGCAGTGAGTAGTGATGCCAGTTCGCTGGTGGTGAAACCTGCGTCGGTGAAGAGGCTTGTGAAATGTTCAAGCCACTCTGCTGCATCAATGATGAACTCGCTGTCGGTGCGCTCTATGAGATCGGTTATGGCAGTGGGATCGTCTGTGATGCGGGCATAGATATTCAACTTTTCTCTTATGATCTCTATTTCGCTGTCCGGCCCTTCAATGACCCATCTGGTAACCCTGTCGAGAAGATCTCCGCTTACCCTTCCTTCGCTGAGGGTCTCGACATGCCTCCTCAGGTCTCTCCAGGTGGTGATGTCATCGCGTTCAATATCGGTTGCGGCAAGTATCTCTGCCAGTTCGGGTGGCCCCGGAATGGCATCGCGGAGGAAGTCAATGGCCATCTGCGACATAAGGTCATCGTAGAAGGCGGCTTTAAGCGCCATCATCCCGGTCAGGCTTTCGGGGATGCCCTCCTTACGGGCTCTCTCTGCGATCTCTGCCAGTATGTCATCTGTGGTCAGGAAGCGGCGCGGTGAGGGATCTGTCAACCTGACAATATCCTTTAGCCTGCCGTCTGCCCTGACCGCAAGTACCTCAATTATTTCAGCCACTCTGTCGGTCTCCATGCGGGGATCCTCGACCGGTACTACAACCTCTTCGATAATGGGCTCTTCAGCCTCTATGACTACCTCTGTCTCAGCTATATTGCTCAGTCTGTCGGTTAACCTGAAGTCAACAATCGTAGTGCCGGGCAGGGGAACGAGCCTGAAAGTGAAGAGTGAATCAAATACCTGACGGCTTATGGAATCAATAATCTCATCACGATGAGTAACTGTTATATCGAGTCGTGAGTCGGGCTCAGTGGCGATATCGAGCCTTACAGTATCACCCGCCATGGCCCTGATATGAGGCGCCGTAATAAGCCTTAACAGGGCCTCATGATCGGCCCTCCTCAAACCTGCCCTCTCAACAATAAAGGTGTCAGAGTCGTGTGTAAGGGGAATGTTTATCCTTTTAACCTCTCTGAGGGTTCCGTCGGCCTGAAAGGCTATCTCGTAGTCACCATGGATTACCCTGAACTGATAGGTGCCCGTTATGGGGTTTGTCTGCATTGTAAGCGGCGGCTCTTCGATACCTGTACCGGTAACCGCAACTTCGACACCCTCAGCAATGCCCTCTCTCAGATCTTCGATGAAGGCCTTGCCCTTTACCGTGAAGAAGCGGGGGTTTCTTTCGGAGTAGATGTCGAGCCTGAAGATATCCATACGGCCATATCCCTGCTCATCGAACTTGGCAATGTAGCCTCTGTGGCCTTCTCCTATCGGGAAGAAGAATAGATCGTCATCTGTGGTGTTAAGGGGATAGCCCATATTGACAGGCTCGGACCATGAACCGTCGGGAAGACGGTCGGCCATGAATATATCATAACCTCCAATATTGTGATGCCCTCTTGAACTGAAGAAGAGTCTGTTGCCATCTTCCGATATAAATGGGGTGTCGTCATGGAAGGGTGTGTTTATCTCCGGCCCCAGATTCTTTGCCGGCCCCCAATCTCCCAGTGAGTCAATCTCTGAGACATATATGTCGAGCCCTCCATATCCGCCTCTTCTGTTGCTTGAGAAGTAGAGCCTGGTGCCACACGACGATATTGAGGCATGTGACTCCCAGTATCTGGTGTTTATATTCTCGTTAAGCTTCTCAACCGGCCCCCAGCTTTCGCCGTCGAAATGGGTTACATAGATGTTGCCCACAAAGTCATGATCGGAATAGAGATACAGGGTTTTGCCATCTGCCGATAAAGAGGAGGGATAGAACCTGTCATCAACACCAATTTCCGGTATAATATCTATTGGGGGTGTCCATTCGCCATCCACAAGCCTTGAGTAGAAGAGTGCCGTTCTGAATGGTAAATCTCTGGAGAAGAATATCATCTCTTCATCTGCCGACAGAACAGGGTTCCTCTCAGAGAAACGGTCGTTTATCTCCGGACCCAGATTTGTCTCCCTTACAAAGATGGGCGACTGCATCATCTCTTTCGCGTTGTAGCAGGCCTGCAGCTTATGCTTTACAATGACAGAGTCATAGACACGGTGGTCCATGTTCTCGAGAAAGAGTTTATATGTTTCAATAGCTCTGTCGAGCTGATTATTGATACGGTATGCGTTGGCAAGAAAGTATAGGGCGTCGAATGGTGCACCGTCTTCTCTGAGCCTGCCCTGTCTGTACCTGTCGGTAATATGCTTTACCGCCTCTTCGAGGTAGGGTATGGCAAGATGCTTCTGGCCCGGTATGTTGCTGTAACACTGACCTATACGAAAAAGATAGTTGGCGTTGTCGGGAAACATGTCATGAAGCCTGAGAAAGAACGGGAGTGCCTCATTATACTCCTCATATAGTATGAACATCTCACCCTGATTCAGCAGATCTCTTATCTCTTCTCTGCTTTGACCGTTGATGCCCTGCAGGGGAAGCGACAGAGCTGCAGCGAGAATTATGAGTTGTATGTTTCTCATATCTTGTAGGTTAGGCTTTGGGGCAAGTCGATTTTCGGGGCTCGTCCCGTTGATGCATAAAATGAGAAGACCAAATTATTACAAATCATTGAAACAGGAGAAATAAATCTCTCTTTTTTTGACGAATGTGCCTATTTAAATCGTCTAGGGCCTGTATGAGTCTATTTTGCTAGTAATCGCCACTGTATGTCTCAAGTATCTCTTTTATCCGCTTCAGAAACATTCCCGCAAGTGCACCGTCAATTATACGATGGTCGTAACTGAGCGACAGGATCATTACCTGTCTTATGCCTATCATGTCACCCTCAGGGCCCTCCAGGACAACTGGTGTTTTGCGTACGGCTCCCGTGCCAAGTATCGCTACCTGGGGCTGATTGATTATCGGTGTGCCTGCCAGATTGTTGTAACTGCCAAAATTGGTCAGGGTGAATGTGCCGCCCGTTATCTCGTTGGGCTTGAGTTTGTTAGATCTTGCCCTTGAGGCCAGATCTCCTACCGCCTTTGCCAGACCTACAAGACTCTTCTCGTCTGCACCCTTAATTACCGGAACTATCAGATTGCCATCTTCAAGAGCAGTGGCCATGCCTATGTTGATACTACCTTTCATAACTATTGAGGTTCCGTCTACTGAGGCATTAAGCATGGGGAAATCGCGCAGTGCTTTTGCGGTCGCATCAAGAAAAATGGGTGTAAGTGTCAGTTTTACTCCCTCTTTTTTAAGGAATCGATCTTTGACACTCTCACGCCACCTGACAAGAGCGGTAACATCTGCATCAATGTATGAGGTGACATGGGCAGAGGTCTTAAGCGAGTTGGTCATGTGGTCTGCTATGAGCCTCCTGACCCTGTCCATTTCAACAATTCTGTCGCCTCCGGGAGTATCGCCGGCAGGAGTTTTTGTACTGCTGTCGGGGGAGGGTGGAGGGCTCTCCTTTGCAGTCTCTTCCCTCTCTACAGCCGACTCTTCCTCTCTCTTGCTGATGTAGTTCAAGAGATCTTTCTTTGTAATTCTTCCGTCCATACCCGTTCCGGCAATGGAGTCAAGCTGCTCGTGACTTATACCCTCTTTGGCAGCTATGTTTCTTACAAGCGGCGAGAGGAACTTACCACCGGGAGTCCTGCTTTTGTAACCAGCAGCACTCTCTTCACTTTCATGCTTCGACTCTTTATGCTCATCTATGGTTTCGCGTACTCTCTCAACCTCTTTCCCGACTTCTGAGTCATCCTGCTTCTCGTCATCTTCACCCTCTGTATCTATTATCGCTATAATATCACCCACTTTTGCAACGGAGCCTTCGCTTACCACAATTTTCGACAACACTCCCGATACCGGTGATGGAACCTCAGAGTCGACCTTGTCGGTGGCTACCTCAACTACCGGATCGTCCTCTTCAACTTTACTACCCTCGGGAACAAGCCATTTGTTTATTGTTGCCTCAATTATACCTTCTCCCATAGCGGGAAGCAGAACCTCATATTTTGCCATCTTGAATCGTTGTTAGTTTAACCGTTATTGCTCTAAATATAACAAATAAATACTCTTTTAGTTTGTCATGGCAACAATATTTCTGTTTCGGGGTGCCTCTGCTGAATCAATTCCCGTTGCGGGTCAGTAAGTTGATTCGCTCCGGCAACCGGTGCAGGGCGGTCATCTGTCTTACTTCTGCCTTTAATCTGCCAGCAGAAGATCCGGTATGTTATCCGGCTGTTCCCTGATGCTTTGTGCAGGCCTCTGAAAAGTTACCTGAGCCCTGTTCTGTAGCTGATTCAGGTATATTACTCAGCTGTTCCCTTATGCTTTGTGGTGGCCCGTGCGACTCCGCTGCCCCAAATCTCTTTTGGCAAGAAGGGGAACCCTTTTAATCAGAGAGAGTATGAAGAGAATCCTGATTGCCAAATGTGTCAGGAGAATGGTGATGCGACTATACCTGCTGCTGAAATGGTTGTTGGTAAAAATGTGCATTGAGCGGTAAAACTCTCTTATGCCCCTGTAGCTTCTCATTCCACCACTCTTCCCTTTGTGGTGGGTAACCGTAACTGAAGGAAGATACACTATGTCGTATCCCATGGCGGAGACCCTCATACATAAGTCTATATCCTCGCCGTACATGAAGTACTCTTCATCAAAACCTCCGGCATCTTCAAAAATGGCCCTTTCCATAAACATGAATGCGCCTGTAACGGCATCTGCCAACACTGTTTTGCTGCTGTCACTCCCACCCATGTAGTATCTGTTTATCACTGGCGAATGGGGAAACAGCCTGTAAAGCATAGTGAATCGGAATAGCGCCGCCGCTGGTGTCGGAACCCCTCTCTTTGACTCCGGTAAAAACTTTCCTCTGCTGTCAACAAGGCGGGGTCCGATAATGCCGGTACGGCTGTTTCTGCTTAAATATCGCATTGGTTCATCAATGCAGTTTTCAGGTACCCTGGTGTCGGGATTGAGGAAAAGCAGATACTCTCCTGATGCCTCTGCTGCCCCCCGGTTGGCGCCGGATGCGAAACCCCTGTTGCGGTTGTTGCGATACAGCTTTATACCGGGAAAACTGCTCTCTATAACTTCACATGTGTTGTCTGACGAGTTGTTATCTACCACAATAATCTCGTAATGGTACTGCTTCACCGCCTCTGTCAGCGAACCGATGCACTCTGTAATCTCGACAGAGGAGTTGTAGGTTACTATTATTACAGATATCATCATGGCTCAATCCGGCTGCAGTTCATGGTTATGGTGGAACCGCGGCAGCCCCGCAGGGCTGCCTCAGCGACTACTCTGCCGTAAAGGGCATTCTGTTGAGAAGGGATTTCCCCAGGGTTAATTCATCAATATACTCCAGCTCATCACCTACGGAGACACCCCTTGCGAGTGTTGTGATCTTTACTCCGCTGCTGCATAGCTTCTTGTAGAGATAGTAGTTTGTTGTATCGCCCTCGAGGGTGCTGCTAAGGGCAAGGATGACTTCGCCGGGCCTGTCGCGGAGTACTCTCTCAACAAGTGATTTGATGTTTATGTCTGCAGGCCCGATGCCCTCTATAGGAGATATAACACCCCCAAGAACATGGTATAGCCCTCTGTACTGGCGGGTGTTCTCAATAGCTATTACATCCTGTATGTTCTCGACAACACAGATAAGAGTGTTATCGCGCGACGGGGTGCTGCATATACGGCACAGCGGGGTGTCCGATATGTTGTGGCAGCTACTGCAGTAGCTTATCTCTCTCCTTAACCTGATAATAGCCTCACCAAACCTTGTGACATCCTCCTGATCTCTTCGCAAGAGGTGCATTACAAGCCTGAAGGCGCTCTTTTTTCCGATTCCCGGCAGGGAGGCGAACTCGTTTACTGCATTCTCAAGCAGCCGGGAAGGATAGGTGTGGTGATCCATCGCTATTCTGTTTCAGACAAAAATAGTGAGAATATCTACAGCGGAAAAAGAGATAATTGGTTTTTTGGTTCCACACTTTTTCATATCCTTGCGAAAAAAAAGAGATATGCTCACACCGGGGGCCATACTTGCCGTTATAGCAGGCTACTACCTGATTCTCTTTATTATCTCGCAGATAACATCAAGAAGGGCCGACAACGAATCATTTTTCCTCGGAAACAGAAGATCACCGTGGGTGGTGGTGGCGGTAGGAATGCTGGGGTCGTCAATATCCGGTGTTACTTTCGTGTCGGTGCCGGGATGGGTCATGGAGACCAATTTCGCCTATATGCAGATGGTGTTTGGCTACCTTGCCGGCTATGTTGTCATCGCTGAAATACTTCTGCCTCTCTACTACAGGCTTCGGCTAACCTCGATATACTCCTATCTTGACCAGAGGTTTGGCAGCCACTCCTATAAGACCGGAGCCACCTTCTTTCTGCTATCCCGCTCTATCGGAACAGCATTCAGGCTATTTCTGGTAATAAATGTGTTACAGCTTGTGATATTTGATGCCTGGAATATACCTTTCTTTGTTACAGTCGCATTAGCCCTTTCTTTGATACTGCTCTACACCTTCAGGGGCGGAATAAGAACTATCATCTGGACCGATATGCTGCAGACCATTTTTATGGTTACAGCGGTGGTGCTTACCATTATATCTATAGCTTCCAATATGGGCTTTAATGGAAGGGAGTTGGTAGCTGTTATCTCCGATCACGAATACTCCAGAATCTTTTTCTTTGACGACTTCAGGAGCTCCAACCATTTCGTGAAACAGTTTCTGGGCGGTATGTTTATTACCATAGTAATGACCGGTCTCGATCAGGATATGATGCAGAAAAACCTGAGCTGCCGTAACCTTCGTGATGCATCGCGTAATGTATATCTCTACAGCATCTCTTTTGTGCCGGTAAACCTGCTCTTCCTTAGCCTGGGGGTTGTGCTTGTTATCTATGCCAATGCTACCGGTTTTCCGGTTCCGGAGATGGGTGATGACCTCTACCCCCTTCTGGCTACAACCGGCGGGCTCGGAACCCTGATACCACTGCTCTTTATTCTGGGGCTTATAGCCGCAGCCTACTCGAGCGCTGACTCTGCCCTTACAGCACTCACAACCTCCTTTACAGTAGATATACTAGGAGCCGCAGATGGCGACAAGAGGAGACTGACAAAAATACGCAAGAGGGTTCATGTGGGTGTTACACTGGTTATAATGGCAATTATTATTCTGTTCAGGCAGATTAATGACCAGAGCGTTATAGGGGCAGTATTTACCGTGGCAGGATATACCTACGGACCACTCCTTGGCCTCTTCGCTTTTGGCCTATTTACCAAGCGGTTGGCTGCAGACAGAATAACTCCGTTTATTGCGGCGGCTTCTCCGGTGGCTACCTGGCTTATAGGCAGATATTCGGAAGATATTTTGTGGGGATACCAGTTTGGCTTTGAGCTGCTTCTTGTTAACGGACTTTTTACTTTTCTGTGCCTGTTGATATTCAGCAGTCCGGAGAGACCAGAGGGTGGTGACTCACGATAATATCAGAATCGCTGAACCGGTGTGCCGGTATCATCTTCGTCTACTATCTCCCTTACCCTTCTTTTGTATATTACCGTCTCTGTCCTGTAGGGTATTCGGATGCTTATAAAGTAATTTATGCCGGTAACAACGGCTCCTGACCCGTTCCCGAATCCGGGTATGTCAACAGGGCGGAGATCTCTTCTGCCGCTTGTGTAGAGAAGCAGGCTGAGGTTGACATTCCAGCCAATGAACAGGTTGTCGGTAAGGGCTGCCCTTATACCGGGGGTTATCTCTATAAAATGGCCGCTCCGGTAACTCTCTCCGGCAACGGATGTGTGACTGCCCCAGTAGTTGTCATAGCGGATAAAGGGTGCCTCGTCGCGGAAGAGCGCCAGGCCGTACCTGCCTCCTATGCCGGCGTAGTAGCGTCCCTGTGACTGAAGGGGATTCAGTAGGTTGTAGTCGGCACCCGCTTTAATATATATGCCGCTGTTTCTGTAATGGTAGTTGTACCTCTCATTTATAAATCGTGAGTAGCCTATATCTGCCAGGTAGGTGATTCTCTCATCTCTGTCATAGCTTAAATTAAGCTCAAACCCCATAGGATACTCGCCTGCAGCCATCATGGCCGGTCCCCTTAACGATATTCCTGCCCCTGCCCTCAGAGGAATGTCTATCGTATCCTGCCCTTCAGACGGTGTAACCATCAGAAACAGAACAAGGCTAATAAAAGATGCGGATATTCTCTTCATAAAGGGTTGTGATATCCCGGTTTCTTATTATTACAGTATCAATTATATTCTTTGTTGAGTAGAGACCTGTCAGCTCATGAAAAAATGAGTAGCCACACTCTGCCGATATCAGCTTTGGAAAGGAGCTGTACTCCAGGGTCAGGGTGTCCTTTATACCCTCTATGGTGATAACAAACTGAGATGCCTGGGCAGAGGGGTTGAGCGGAAGAGATATCTCTTTCTTGCCGGGCATGTTCTCGTAGAGGTAGGGTAATTCGGAATCATAACCCCTTACAGAGAGGGTGTCAGGCGCTACATTTACCCCGCTCTCTGAAAGAAAGAGGGTGGCGCGGACAGCACTCTCTACATCTTCGTAGCAGGCATCGGGACTGCAGCCGTAAAGAGTCACTGCCATTACAAACAGAGCTCTGAATGATAGTGTGACAACGCACGATATAACTCTGTTCATGACTCTGGTACTTTTTGCATCATAGGTCGGTTTTGTGATGCCAAAAATAGGAAAAAAACCACTCTTAGAATCCGGGCAGATTTTTAAGAATACCGTTGATGCCACCTTTTACTGTTTTTGACGGGGTGGTGAACTCTCTGTCGGCTCCATTGCTATATATACCATCTATCATGATACGGTACCTTGCATGCACAACATCACGCCTCAGCTTGAGGGTGGGGGAGAGTTCCCCGCTCTGTGGGCTCCACTCTTCCGTTACCAGCCGGAACCTCTTTACCTGCTCATGATCCCTCAGACTCCTGTTTATCTCCTTTATCTCAAGGCCATACCTCTCCTTCACCACAGGCAGTGATATCAGTTCACTATTATCACGGTACTGAATCCCGTTAAGAGAGCACCAGTCGTGAAGGAAGGTGAAGTTTGGTCCGCTATCTTTACCTCTACTCCTTGAATTACAGGCCCGACGGTACCAAACCTTATTTCGCCTGCCCTGAAGGGGTTTACCGCAATTACCGGAGATGTTTTAGTGAGCCCGTAGCTGGTCAGGTTTACCTTTATATTAGCCCTGAAGGTGGGGTAGTTAATAGATCTGTTACCCACCTTTCCGCTGAACATATCTTCGCGCGGATAACTCCCGCAGTTCAGCTCGATAACATCAAAAGTTCTGGTTATATCCATTTAAAATGATAATGTATTATTGCGAAAAGGGATATCCCTTTTGCAATCTTACATTTTTTTCGACCAAAAACCAGATGACTTTGTGATGAATTGAATAAAAGCTGCTACAGAACAGTCCGGCAGCCTGTTGAGCCGGGGGCAGGTCTGTGCTATTTTCGAATAATATCTCAGCTCAATATTTTGGAGCAAATATCTCTGGCCTTGGCTATTGCACGGTCTATGCCTGTAATATCCCTGCCGCCTGCCACGGCGAGAAACTTCTGTCCACCCCCTTTGCCTCCTATCTCTCCTGAGATACTGTTGAGAAGGGTGACTGCATCTATTATACCATCAGCGGCCAGATCATCGCTCACCACCACGGTAAGCAACGCCTTCCCATTTGAATGGGAGCCTATTACGGCTATGCCGGTCTCTATGTCGCGCCTTATTATTCCTGCAGCATTTTTTACTGTGTCGCCCGGAATCTCACCGGCATTAACTCCGGTGAAGAGAACCCCTCCGCCAAGCTTGCCGGCACTCTTCCTGGCCTCCTCTGACAGTGAAGAGGCCACCTGAGCCTGCATCTTTGCAGCAATCTTTTTCAGCTTCTGATTCTCTTCCATAATCTTTTCAGCCGATGATACAGGATCTCCTGCACTGTGAAGAGCAGCAGAAACCTGCTCCAGTTTTTTTAGCTTATCGTTGATGAAGAGAAGGGCTCTCTCGCCGGTCAGGGCCTCTATCCTCCTTATTCCGGATGCTATGGCACCCTCCGATACTATTTTGAAGAGCCCGATTCTCCCTGTGCTGGAGGCGTGGGTTCCACCGCAAAGCTCTATGGAGGGGCCAAAACGGATAACCCTTACCTTGTCACCATATTTCTCACCGAAAAGTGCAACCGCGCCCATCTTTTCAGCCTCATCAACAGGCATTTCATCATGGGTCTCACGGCCGATGTTGGCTCTTATGAGACGGTTAACCTTTAACTCTATCTCTGTTAGCTCCGTGGGGGTAAGCTTCGATGAGTGGGTGAAGTCAAACCTCAGGCGCTCATGATCAACGAACGAGCCCTGCTGGTCTGCATGGGTGCCCAATACCTGGCGGAGTGCGTAGTGAAGAATGTGGGTGGCTGAATGGTTGTTCTCTGTCAGTTCGCGCCTCTCCCTGTCGGCAACCGCCCGGAAAAGTGCAGATGGATTTGAGGGTAAACCATTGGCAATATGGACTATAAGGTCGTTTTCCAGTTTTGTGTCGGTTATAATGGTCTTCTCTCCGCCAGACTCGATAAAACCGGTGTCGCCACGCTGTCCGCCGGCCTCTGCATAGAATGGGGTTTTGTCGAAGACGAGCTGAAAAAGTTCCCGCTTCTTACCCTTCTGCCTTACCTTCCTGTAGCGCAGTATGCGGATATCCTCTTCAGTGCCGGAGTAACCTGTGAAGGATGTTTCACCGCCATCTCTTACCATGACCCAGTCGCCGCTCTCAAAGGCTGCATCTTTCCGCGCACGATCGCGCTGCAAAGTCATGGCCTCTTCAAAGCCTTTCTGATCAACCCTCATCCGGTGATCTTTCAGAATGAGGCCGGTCAGGTCGGGAGGGAAGCCGTATGTGTCGTAGAGTTCGAAAACGATGTTGCCGGGAAGCTCATCTCTCCCCTCATCCTTTAGCCTCTCTATCTCTCTCTCTATTCGTTTCTCTCCCTTGTCTAGTGTTTTGAGAAACCCCTTCTCTTCGTCAGATATGGTACGGATGATATGATCAGAGCCCGACCTGAGCTCGGGGAAGGAGTCTCCCATAATATCGGTCAGAAGAGGAACAAGGGTAGAGATGAAGGGACGCTCCATACCAAGGTTCTTATATCCATATCTGATGGCCCTTCTTAAAATACGCCTAATAACATATCCGGCCCTGTTGTTTGTGGGTGGTTGCCCGTCAGCGATGGCAAAGCAGACTGCCCGGAGATGGTCGGCTATGACTCTCATGGCTATATCCCAGTCTGACCTGACTCCGTACTCTTTGCCGGTTATCTTTGATATGTGTGTGATGAGTGATGTGAATATGTCTGTGTCGTAATTGGAACCTTTGCCCTGAACAGCCATGCATAGCCGCTCAAGCCCCATGCCGGTATCAACATGTTTTGCGGGAAGGGGCATGAGGGTGCCGTCAGAGGTCCTGTTGTATTCTATGAAGACAAGATTCCATATCTCGACGACCAGGGGATGGTCTCTGTTGACAAGCTGATGCCCGGGAACCTTGATGCGCTCGCTCTCATTACGGAGGTCAATATGTATCTCAGAGCAGGGGCCGCATGGCCCTGTCTCTCCCATCTCCCAAAAATTGTCTTTTCGCGACCCGTCAACTATTCTCTCCTCGCTGCCCTTAAGCAATTTTGCCCAGTGGCTGAGTGATTCGCCGTCTTTCTCTGTGCCATCTGTGCTGTCACCTTCGAATACCGTGACATAGAGGCGGTCTGCCGGCAACTCCATTACACCGGTAAGGAATTCCCACGCCCACTCTATGGCTTCCTTCTTAAAGTAGTCACCAAATGACCAGTTACCCAGCATCTCGAACATGGTGTGATGATAGGTGTCGTGCCCCACCTCTTCAAGATCATTGTGCTTACCCGATACCCTAAGGCACTTCTGGGTATTTGCAACTCTTACATTGTCAGGCTGCCTGTTGCCAAGAAAGATATCTTTGAACTGGTTCATTCCGGCATTTGTAAACATAAGGGTAGGGTCGTTTTTTACTACCATGGGGGCTGAGGGGACTATCTTGTGCCCCCTGTCACTGAAAAACCTGAAAAAAGCGCTTCTTATTTCACTGGCACTGTAGGGTACTGACATTACTCTCTGACTGTTTAAAAGTTTAATTTTTCGGCTTGTAAAATTACTTTTTTTGAGTTAGATTTGTCCATCGTTACGAAATAAACGACTCCTGCTAAAGCTCAGATAAGCAGAATGCCTGTAAAGAAATACATTCACGATAGTGAAAAGATTGAGTTCCGTGAACACAGGGTTCCCGGTAAGGTTTTGGCAATAAGGATATTTGCCGGATTTATTGTCTCATTAGGTCTCTCCCTTATCTATTTCCTTCTTATCTCAAAAATGTTTGGTTCTCCCAAGCAGACACTTCTTGAAAAGGAGGTTGAGATTCGCAGACACGAGTTTGCGATGATGATGGCAGAGATGGAACACTATAGTGAACTGCTTGAGGATATCCGTATCTCTGACGAGGTGAGGTTCAGGCCTGTGCTGGAACTCGACCCCGTTGATGATGAGGTGCGCTCAGGGGGCATGGGAGGCTTGCGACGCCATACCCATCTGGAAGGGTATGCCTCGAGCGATGTGATGATCGCCGCAACCGAGAAGCTGAGCAATATAAGAAGGCGTGCCGCGGTACAGTCCCGTTCATTTGGAGAGGTGCGTGATGCCTCCGATGAGTGGAACAGGCGTCTGGAGCATCTACCGCTTATCAGGCCTGTCAGGAGTTCGGTGCGCATGGGTGATGTTTTCGGAATAAGGTCAAGGCATCCGGTTACCGGCAGGATAGGGGTTCCACACAGAGGGCAGGACTTCAGGGCTCCCCTGGGAACAAATATATACGCCACCGGGGCAGGAACAGTTACAGAGGCCGGATGGAGCATAGGCGGATATGGCTACTATGTTAAAATTGACCATGGTTTCGGTTACGAGTCGTTGTATGCCCATCTGAGCAAGATCGAGGTGTCTGAGGGTGATATGGTAGTGAGGGGTGACCTGGTAGGTCTCTCTGGTAGTACCGGAGTTTCAACCGGCCCGCATCTCCACTATGAGGTTATATACCGTGGTGTTCACCGCGACCCCAGAAACTATTTCCATGAAATACTCACCGACGCTGAGTATAAGGATATGATATCGGCCCGCAACACAAACCTGTTTCTTGCCAGATAGAACCGGGTGGGGCGATCTTTTCAACTAAGATTCTTTTATGTTGACCGTAAAATTGGTGCTCAGGGTGTGCACATTTCGGAAATGTGCTAAAAGCAAAATCCGTAAAGCTATCTTTTAACCTTTTGAGCAGCTATTATTTATTATATTTGCCGGGTATGAGAAAAGGTAAGTACATTTTTAATCCGGAGACCCTTAACTACGACAAGGTAGAGAATAGCGCGGGCAGGCTGCTGATGCGGGTTTTGGCCTATTTTACCGGTTCGGTTGTGCTGGCGCTGATGTATGGGTTCATATTCATGAAGCTTGTGGATACCCCGGAGGAGATAGCCCTGCGAAATGAGCTGGCCCAGATGGAGCTGCAGTATACACTCCTTAACCGCGACCTGAAGCTGGTAGAGAGGGTGCTTGATGATCTGCAGCAGACAGATGACAATCTTTACAGAACCATATTTGAGGCCGAACCGGTACCTGTGTCACTTCGCAACAGCGGGACCGGAGGGGTTAGCCGCTATGACGATCTCAGGGGGTATAACTACTCACACCTTGTTATCGATACCAAGATGCGGATTGACCGTATAAAGCGCAGAGTGGCTGTTCAGTCCCGCTCTTTCGAGGAGCTTGTTAACCTGGCTGCCGAGAAGGAGGATATGCTGCGGTCGGTTCCTGCGATACAGCCTATTTCGAACAGAGATCTCACCCGTATTGCTTCGGGAAGGGGAATGCGCATACACCCCATATACCGGGTTGCAAGGTTTCATGAGGGAATAGATTTTACCGCGCCAACAGGTACTGAGATATATGCCACAGGTGATGCTGTTGTAAAGGAGGTAAGGCGTGCCAGAACAGGTTACGGCAACCATATAATACTCGATCATGGCTTCGGTTATGAGACCCTCTATGCGCATCTTAGCGAGTTTAATGTCAGGCGCGGACAGAGGGTTACCAGAGGTGAGGTGATAGGGTTTGTCGGCAGCACCGGAACATCAACGGCACCTCACCTTCATTATGAGGTTAAATTGAACGGGCGAAATGTCGATCCGGCACACTACTTCTTCAATGACCTCACCCCAGACGAGTACCAGAGGCTTATTGAGCTGGCTGCCAGAAGCGGAAGAACATTCGATTAAAACAATATATTTCACATAAATGGTTTTACAGGGCAAGATTTTAAGGACCCTTCTCTCTCTTCTGGCAGGCGGGGTGCTACTGGTCATTATTTCATCTGCCACAGTGAGAGATGACATGGATATGGTTGTTTGTGACTGTGTTGGCGCCACATCGGAATATGTCACTGTTGCAGGGGTGGGCGATATCATGCTCGGAACCTCCTTCCCGTCAAACGCATACCTGCCCGACGAATCTATCCTGGGTACACTTTTCGGAACACTCGGAGACACTCTTAACACATTCGATGTGGTTTTCGGTAATCTTGAAGGGGCCTTCCTGAATGATGGCCCTCCTGCAAAAATATGCCGGGATTCAACCCTCTGCTATCTCTTCAGAATGCCTGAGAGGTATGCCGTTTTGCTCAGGGATGCCGGGTTTAACATGATAAGCCTCGCTAATAATCATATTAACGATTTTGGCGATGCAGGCCGTAGAAGGAGTATGAGGCTGCTTGACTCGCTAGGAATAGCGCATGCCGGTGTTACAGAGAGGCCTTATGATATAGTCGAGGTAAGGGGCTTAAAGGTGGGTCTGGTAGCCTTCGCTCCCAACAGGGGTACTGTCAATATGCATGACCATGATGGTGTAGCCAGCCTTATAGCGACGATGAAAGAGAGATGCAATATTGTTGTTGCATCGTTTCATGGAGGGGCCGAAGGGGCCGATTATCAGCACCTGACCCGTGAGGTTGAGTATTACCACGGAGAGAACCGGGGTAATGTTTACGAGTTTGCACGCCTGCTAATAGATAGCGGAGCCGATATTGTCTTTGGGCACGGACCACATGTTGCAAGGGCAATAGATCTTTACAAGGATAGGTTTATTGCCTATAGTCTTGGTAACTTCATGACATTCAGTCGTTTTAACATACAGGGACCAAATGGTCTTGCGCCGGTTGCCGTTGTAACGGTTAACAGTGAGGGCGAGTTTGTTACCGGCAGGATAGTGCCCGGCCATCAGCTATGGCGGCAGGGAGTACGATATGACGGTCAGCGCAGGGTGATAAACAGGATCAGGGAGCTGAACCTGGCCGACATTCCCGAGTCACCCATAGCACTGTCTGAAGAGGGTCTCATATACAGAAAGGAGTAACCGGTATGCCATACAGAGAGAAGAGGGTAGAGAAACTTTACTACACAATAGGCGAGTGCGCCACCGAACTTAATGTTCCGGTTTCGACCGTAAGATACTGGGAGAGTGAATTCCCGCAGCTGAAGCCTACAAGAAATAAGAAGGGCAACCGCCTCTTCACAGCCGCCGATCTGGCAAAATTGAAGAAGATACACTACTTTCTCAGGGAGAGGGGTATGACAATAGAGGGAGCCAGAAAGGCTTTGTCGGCCGATAGCGGCGACTCTGACAGAGATGTTGCTATCGCTGAAAGGCTTAAGAGCATCCGATCTATGCTGGTTGAAATAATCGAATCACTTTGATATTATTATGATTACTATCGGAGAAATATGCCGGTCTCTTGAGCAGATGGTGCCGGCAGCCCTTCAGGAGGGCTATGACAACTCCGGCCTGCAGACCGGCACTCTCGACAGGAGTGCTACCGGTGTTCTTCTCTCTGTCGATGTTAATGAGGAGGTTGTAGAGGAGGCCGCAGGGTTGGGATTCAATCTTATTATAACACACCATCCCCTTATCTTCACGCCGCTTAAGAGGGTCTCTGATGGCTGTCCGGTTCAGCGTACGGTGGTAAGCGCCATTAAGAACGATGTAACAATCTACACGCTTCATACCAATCTCGACTCAATTTATGGCGGGGTGAGCTTTAAGATGGCAGAGAAGCTGCAGATGACCGGCTGCGAGGTTCTCTCCCCACTTCCCCGCAAGCTTGTCAAACTGGTAACCTTCGTGCCCCATAATGACATAGAGAGGGTCAGCGAGGCACTTTTTGCAGCAGGCGCCGGACATATCGGCGATTACGACAGCTGCAGCTATCAGCTCTCCGGAGAGGGAACATTCAGAGGAGGCGATAATACCAATCCACATGTCGGCATGCGTGGTGAACTGCATCGTGAGCCGGAGATCCGTTTTGAGACTATCTTGCCTGAATACCTCGCCTCAGCTGTTGTGAGGGCCCTTAAGGAGGCACACCCCTATGAAGAGCCTGCCTACGACATATACCCTCTCCTAAATGAGTGGGATAGAGCCGGGCTCGGCGCTGTTGGTATGCTGCCGCAAGAGACTACTCCGGAAGAGTTTCTGAAACTTCTGAAAGAGACCTTCGGTACACCTATGCTCAGATATACCACACCTGCTGCCAAAATGATACAGAGGGTAGCGCTATGCGGTGGGGTGGGAGTATCGCTGCTGAGAGCAGCCATTTCACAGGGGGCCGATGCCTTTGTTACCGCAGATATCAAGTATCATCAGTTTGCAGAGGCTGAAGGAAGAGTGCTGCTGATAGATGCAGGTCACTGGGAGACAGAACGCTACTCTATGGAGATTGTAGACGGTCTTCTTAAGGAAAAATTCCCTAACTTTGCACGCCGGTTTTCAGGAGTCCGGACTAATCCCGTTAATTACTATTGAGCATGGAAAAAGAGAAAAAAGCAACCAATGAGATGAGCATTGAAGAGAGACTCAGAGCTCTTTACAGCCTGCAGCTGGTTGATACCGAAATTGATAAGATAAGGGTTCTGAGGGGTGAACTGCCTCTTGAGGTACAGGATCTTGCTGATGAGGTTGAGGGGCTTGAGACCAGACTGGGTAATCTCAAAGATGAAGTTTCAACACTGGAGAAGGCTATACAGACTAAAAATAATGAGATAGCCGAGGCTAACGCTCTTATTGAGAAGTATGAAGATCAGCAGAAGAATGTCCGCAATAACAGGGAGTATGACTCTCTCTCCAAGGAGATTGAGTTTCAGAATCTTGAGGTGGAGCTATGCAATAAGAAGATAAAGGAGTTTACAGCCCAGCTTGAAGAGAAAAAGGGTGTATTTAGTCAGTCTGAAGAGGCCCTCGAGGCCAGAAGGGGAGATCTTGATAACAAGAGGAAGGAGCTTGATGAGATAACCGAAGAGACACGGCGTGAAGAGGATGTGCTAAATGAAAAATCTGAGAAGATAGCTTCAGCCATTGAGGAGAGGCTTCTCTCCGCATACAGACGGATACGCTCAAATGCCAGAAACGGTCTTGCCGTAGTGACCATTAACCGCGATGCATGCGGAGGCTGCTTTAACCAGATACCCCCACAGAGGCAGCTTGATATAAAATCGAGGAAGAAGGTTATTGTCTGTGAGTATTGCGGACGCATACTGGTAGATGATGAGATAATGGCCGGATAGGCCAAAGCCCATACACATATGAACAGAGATGAGTTCAGGCGTCTGGTTTCAGAGGGTATCCCAGACAGCCTTCCGCCTGCAAAAGAGCCTGGCAGCGGTTATAACCGTGCACCCAAAAGACAAGATATACTGAGTACCTCAGAGAAGAGGCTGGCTGTAAAGAACGCACTACGCTACTTTCCAGCCCATATGCACCGGGAGCTGGCGGCCGAATTTGCCGGTGAACTGAACAGGTATGGCCGTATCTATATGTACAGGTTTATGCCCTCATATGAAATGAAGGCCTACCCTGTCGGCTACTACCCACACCGCTCTGCTTCTGCAGCGGCAATAATGATGATGATAACCAATAATCTTGACAGGGCGGTGGCTCAACACCCCTGTGAACTCATCACATACGGGGGTAACGGTGCCGTTTTCCAGAACTGGGCACAGTACAGACTTGCCATGAAATATCTTTCGGAGATGACCGATGAGCAGACTCTTGTTCTCTATTCAGGTCATCCGCTGGGTCTCTTCCCAAGTCATCGGGAGGCTCCCAGAGTCGTTGTTACCAATGGCATGGTTATTCCCAACTACTCATCGCAGAATGATATGGAGAGGTTTAACGCCCTTGGTGTTTCACAGTACGGCCAGATGACCGCCGGATCGTTTATGTATATAGGTCCTCAGGGTATAGTGCATGGTACCACCATCACACTTCTTAATGCGGTAAGAATGAGAAGCGGGCAGGAGGATGACCTGAAGGGAAGACTGTTTCTCTCATCGGGGCTGGGAGGCATGTCAGGAGCCCAGCCCAAGGCCGGTAATATAGCCGGTCTGGTATCGGTTGTTGCTGAGGTTAATGATAAGCCCCTGAAGACCCGTTACGAACAGGGGTGGGTCGATGAGGTCTGTTACTCTTTAGATAAGCTTGCAGAGCGGGTAAAAGTGGCTGTAAAAGAGCGGGAGGTTGTCTCGATAGCCTATCATGGTAATATTGTCGATGTGTGGGAGAGGTTTGCCGACGAAGATATAATGGTAGATATAGGATCTGACCAGACATCGCTGCACAACCCCTGGTCTGGTGGTTACTACCCGGCCGGTATCTCTTTCGATGAGGCAAACAGGATGATGGCAGAAGAGCCTGAACTTTTCCGTGAGGCTGTAAAAGGTTCACTGAGGAGGCATGTGGCTGCCATAAGTCGCCATACAGAAAGGGGCACCTACTTTTTCGACTATGGTAATGCCTTCCTTCTTGAGGCATCAAGAGCCGGAGCCGATATCACAGATGATAACGGTGATTTCCTATACCCTTCATATGTTCAGGATATAATGGGCCCTCTCTGTTTCGACTACGGTTTCGGCCCTTTCAGATGGGTCTGTGGTTCCAACGATCCGAAAGACCTTGCCATAAGTGATGAGATTGCGCTTAAGACCCTGGAGAAGATATCAGAGCATGCCCCTTCTGCCATAAAGAGCCAGATGTCAGACAATATTCACTGGATAAGGGAGGCGGCAGACAACAATCTTGTGGTGGGTTCGCAGGCGAGAATTCTATATGCAGATGCTCAGGGGAGAATCGAAATAGCCAGAGCCTTTAACAGGGCTATAGCCGACGGGGTTATATCAGCACCCATTATTCTGGGTCGTGATCATCATGATGTCTCCGGAACCGATTCACCATACAGGGAGACATCAAATATTTATGACGGTTCTGCCTTTACAGCCGATATGGCTGTGCACAATGTCATTGGTGACTCTTTTCGGGGTGCTACCTGGGTCTCTCTGCACAACGGAGGCGGAGTTGGCTGGGGCGAGGTTATAAACGGAGGTTTCGGTATGGTTATCGACGGCTCGCCCGAAGCCGACAGGCGCATCGTCTCTATGTTGCACTGGGATGTTAACAATGGGATTGCCAGAAGATGCTGGGCGCGCAACAGCGGTGCAATAGAGGCGATTAAGGAGGAGATGAAGCGTACCCCGCTGATGAGGGTTACCTTGCCGGAGATAGCCGATGACAGCGTAACCGAGAATCTTTTCTGAGGCAGACCCCTCTCAGTACTTTCCGTTGTTTAGCATTACCAGGAGGCAGTCTTCGACCACCTCTATGCCTTCGCGGCGTGCAATTTCTGCAAGCTCAGGGTTTATTGTGCCCGGGTTAAACACTATTCTTCTGGGTTCTAGCGACACTATGTAGTCGTAATACTCTTTCTGGAACCTGGCGTTCATGTAGAGTGTTACAGTGTGTATTTTGCCGATATCGCGGGGTTGCCCTTTCCTTATAATGAGATTGTCATCGAGGTCTGCATCCCTTCTCCCTATTGCCACTACAGGAATACCCCTCCTCTGCAGGCTTCTTATGGCCTTGTAGGCAAACCTGTTTGGATTGGGGCTGGCACCGATTACTAGTGTGGTCTTTTCCATGCTTCACCTTCTTAAATGGTACATATTCATTCGCAAATAAGCTAAAAGGAGAATAATGTGCAAATATTTACCGCTTCAAAAGTACCGAAGCTACGGCTGCCACACCCTCTTCCCTGCCGGCAAACCCCATTTTTTCAGTAGTGGTGGCCTTTACCGAAACAGCGTCTCTCTTTATTCCGGCAATGCCGGCAATAGTGTAGCACATCTCTTCAATATAGGGTGAAAGTTTTGGCCTCTCAAGGCATACGGTGCTATCAATGTTGCCCAGGGAAAACCCCTTTTTTCCGACCATTTCAATAGTTTTACCCAGCAATATCTTGCTGTCAATGCCTCTGTAAAGCGGGTCGTTGTCCGGAAAATGAACTCCTATATCTCTGAGACCGGCTGCCCCGAGAATGGCATCGCATATGGCATGAATAAGTACATCGCCATCTGAATGAGCAACAGTGCCTTTGTCAGATGGGATTTTTATCCCGCCTATCCAAAGCTCCTCTCCATCTGCCAGCCTGTGAAAGTCCAGGCCCACTCCTGTTCTGAAATCCATCTGCCGGTCTTTTAAATATCGCGGAGGGCATCAAACCCGAGAGCCAGGGAGAACCTGAGTGTCCTGGCAAGCGGGTGATTCTGCACAACAGGCATCAGGTAAGAGACATCAATGGCGAACATATTGGTGCGGAAGCCGGCACCGGTGGTGAAATACTTTCTGTTGCCTTTTGAGACATGCTCATAAAAATAGCCACCCCTTATGGCGAACTGGTCATTGTATAGATATTCCGCACCAAGTGAGTATGTTATCTCATTTAGCTCTTCACGAAAGCCTCCGGGTGCATCTGCGAATGACTGAAATATTGCCACGGGAACCGAGACATTCGGGTCTTTTCCGGCTACTATCTCACCATTCTCATATATGGGAGGCGTAGGTACAAGCAGCTTATTGAGGTCAAGGGCAAGGGTGAACTTGTTGTGCTGATCTATCAAAATGGTTCCGGAGCTGCCAAGCCTCATATTCATGGGAATGAAGTTGGGCTCGCGTGCATCTGTATAGCTCATCTTGGAGCCAATATTCGAGAAGTTGAAGCCGAAGGCGTACTCAATCCTTCTCTCTGAAAGGTATGTCCTGTTGTTGTAGTAGCCACCCAGGTCTGCCGCGAAAGAGACTCCGGGCTTTGTGTCGCTTCCACCTACCTCTGTGCCGCCTGTAAGATTGGAGTAGATGAATCGGAAGGCGATGCCTCCGGAGAAGTTCTCCGAAAACAATCTGGAGTAGGCGGCGTCAAGGGCAAACTCGCTGGGCTTGAAGTTTCTGGTTATATTCCCCATGTCATCGGTAAGCTGTATATCACCAAGCGACGAATAGAGAAGACTGCCTGCTACAACCTGACGGTGATCTATCCGGCGGTAGCCGGTAAGATAGGCTATATTGATATCAGGTATCAGGTTCCTCAGCCATGGGGAGTAGGAGATAGCGAAACCACCGCTGCCGTCAATAAAGGCGTACTTTGCCGAATTCCAGTAGAGACTGTAGCTGTCGGGCGAGGTTGCAACCCCGGCATCTCCCATCGATCCCGATCTTGAGTCGGGGGCAATGGTGAGAAACGGAACAACGGTCTGTATGGCATTAAGGTCGTTGTTGTCATTCTGTGCGCCAAGGGGTGTCAGGGTTAATAACAGGGCGATCAGGATGGCGGATAATGCTTTAACATAGTTCATAATAGCGCGACGATTATTGTAGATGGCAAATATAAAAACAATTTATGATCGGTATTATTGTGCTTTTCTATAAAATAATGAGCCTTCCGGAACCGCTTACAACCTCATTGCTACTACTTCTGAGGGTTATGCGGTAGATGTATATGCCGGGCTCTGCCCGCGAACCTCTTTCGCACCTGCCATCCCATACAACCGGTTCTGTCATGTAACCTCCGGCCGGTGTTTCAGAACGGAGAACCCTGATCTTTCTACCTGAGAGATCGAATATTGCAATTTCAACCTCGATTAAATGGCCGGGCCTGTTGTGGGCGGCAACAAATCTTGTCTCAGTTCCGAAGGGGTTGGGGAAATTGACAATGTTGTCTATTATAAACCTTTGGTCATCCCTGACAATGAATGAGAGGCTCTGCTCTGTTGAGTTGTTGTAGTTATCCCAGGCCTTCAGGGTAACCGTATGTTCACCGGGGGGGAGTTCTCCCAGTGGATATCTTATATACCCCCTGCGGTAGTCGTCGAGTGCGGTCTGGTAGTAGCTGTTAAGGATTATCGGGTTGTTTCTGTCACCTCCTATCCATAATGTTATGTCACGACCCACGCCCGCTCCGGTGGCATTAATACCACTGCTGTCGCTCAGTACGGCAAGCAGCACGGGGCTTGAGTCAGTTATCCCTCCGGGCCTGAACAGCTTATTGTTGAGATAGAGGTCTATGTCAGGCCCGGTGGTATCTACTGTCAGGTTTTCCGAAAACCCTCCGGTAACCGGTGTGTGGTAGCCTGTGGCGTGCCTGTTGCTGAGGCTGTCCCAGGCGTAATAACTGATCTTGCCCGGCCCGTAATCGTAGTCTATGTCTCTGGGTACCATAAATGTGGCGCTGAATTGCCCATCTATTACCCTGCTCTTTCCATTGAAGAGCTTACTTTTCTGTATGGGGAACTCCATGGTGGAACCACCACTGTTAGCCAATGTTGTTACGGATGCCGGTTTGTCATATAGTGTAATGTGTATGATACCGTTGAAGGAGCTGTCCACAACTCCCTCTCTATCTGAAATATGGCCGGTAATGGTGGCCTCAGTCAACGCCCTGAGGGTGTCTGCATCTTCATTATCGGGGGTGCTTATTCTATCTGTATGAACCGTGGCGTCATGCGGGTGGTGAAGCCGTAGCGCCGGGTCACCAAGGAGTACAAAGCTCCGCTTATTGTTACCCGAACCGCTATTTACCTTTGCAATCCTGATGATATCGCCAAGCCTTAACGGGTCACCATTCTCATCTCTGTCGAACATATGTCTGATTATGTTTCTGTTGAGGATGAAGTTTGGTGCTGAGAAGACAACTCTCGATGTGCTCATCAGGGCTATTGCCCCTCCGGAAGGATTCAGAAGGGCCATTTCGCCTGCCGATGTCCGGGGCATGAATGTTCCCTGAACCATATTGTAATCTACATTGTCGAAACGGCTGAATTCACATGTTGCCGTTATAAGCAGGAAGAGTCTGTCGATATTTCTCCATCCGTTTATGTCGGAGACCTTTACCACCCTCTCATGAGCCAGTCCATGCTCGCTTCCATGGCCTATGTAGTTAAGTATGACAGTGCCCTTGTCTATTCTCTCGTTTATGGCTCTTGTTGCATCGGGGTATGATCTGCCTGTAGTGGTTATAACCTGCCGGTATGCATCGAAGTAGACCTTATCGGTGTTGGCCGACGGGTTCACCTCTGAGAGGGCGGTTACAAGATTTTCACTATCTGTCATATGTATGTTTCCGTCTCCGTCATCGGCCGCGAAGGTGTACATATTACGCCATGGTCCGGGACTTTGATGTCTCATGTAGTGCTCTATCTTATTTACCATATCTGTGGCCTGTGCGGTGTCAGAAACAGGTAGCCGGCCTATGCCGATATTGAGGAAGCCGCCTGACTCACCCTCTCCTGCATCAAGAAGGCCGTAGAAGTCGTCCGACACAAAGGAGGAGATGACGATATTTGAGTTTTGTGATTGCCATGTGGGTACGAAATTGGGGTTGTCGGGAGGGAGTAGCCTGTTCTCATATGAGCCGTCACCGAAAAGCAGCAGATAGCGAAGCGGGTTATCGCTTTCAGAGTGCCTGAGCCATACCATCCTGACGAAGTTTCTTATTGCACATACATCTGGAGTGCCGCCCGAGAATTCGTTGTATATCTCGAAAACAGAGACCACTTCGCTCAGAAGGCCGCTATCTTCGTAATGAAGCTCTGCCAGCCTGCGTGCATGCTCAGTGAACCATGGGTGAGTTACAATAAGCATGTCGACAGGACCAGTGGCGTGTAGGTTCTGGTTGGGTAGCGGTTCACTCCCGGCAATGGGGTAGGGAGCGGTTGAGGGGTCAAAAAAGATGAAGCGCCTGAGGGTGTCGGTGCTGCTTCTGAAAGAGAGCTGTGAACCGCTAACGCCTGTTTGTGGCACCTCTATGCTGTAGGGGTCGGTGACATCCCATAAAACTTTACCTGTTACCGATCCCTCTATTGTGAACTCTGTAATGTTACCCTCTCCGGCCGATCGGCTGTCTGAAAAGATCAGTTGATCATCTCCCGCTATAAGCTCCGCCCTGCCATGAAGACGGATATAGTCCAGCCATCCCCTCGCGAGCGACACACCGTTATTGTGGAAGCCGACCTTCAGGCCCGCCTCTACCGCCTCTGAAGGGAGATATCCCTCTGAAACGGCATAGCGGGCAAAGGTGCCTGTCGTATTGTACATATTCACCTCCTGAACCATCATCGAGATAAGATTCTCTCCTGCTGCATCTACCCTGAAGAGAGAGGGAGAAGATGATCTGGCCGCCACTCTTATACTGTACCTGAAGGGTTCACCCGGAACAAGAGTTACATCCGGTGTCGCGATATCGATATCCCTCAGCGGGCTTACAGGCTGATACCACTCTCTGCCCGATCTTATTATATTCTCATGCTCCTTCTCATGAATCATAAGGATGTCATATGATGAACTGCTCCCTGTCGTCGTCCCCTCTGGAGGCGGCTGGGGAAGCGGTTCCAGCGCGGTGATGCCGGCCGATGTAATGAAATAGAAGGCGGTGTCTGAGTAGTTATGCCTTAAGTGGTGGTAGCTGCTGTCTGATTCACAATACCTCCACCGGTGTGTAGATCTGGCATAAAAGTAGATGTGGTTTTCCCCGGGCGTCCCCCCTGTTCCATGCCATAAGGCTATCTGTCGCAGATCGTCCGGACGGGGGTCATCATTATAGTAAGAGAGCTGCCCGAAGTTATTGCCATACATCCGCACAGACGAGGGGTCGCCGAACCCCATATCGGCAAGGTCTGAATAGCTTATGCGGTACACCCCCTCTTCTGTAACCTTCACTCTGTACCAGAGCCCCTCAGCAAGCAGAGATGAACTTGCGAACCCATCCTGGGCTGAGTAGCAGGGAGGGCTTGCCGATAACAAAAGGGCGGCTATTACAGATGTCAGGCGGACACTCATTGGGCAAAGATATAAAACCTTACCTTTGAAAAAGGAAGAGAGCGTTATGATGAAGCTCTCTGAATGCCAAAATATAACGGAGATATTACCGTTGGTATTGTATCTTTTATTAAAGAGGGGCAGATGGTAAAACGAGTAGTTACAGCGGCAACAACCTACCTGATTACTGCTGCTTGCTGCAGCCTTCTTGCCGGCCAGCCTTTTGCAGGCTATACCACCTCTGCCGGCAGGAACCCAGCCTTTGCCGGTGCTGTGGGTGATGGCACTCTCCGTATGTTTTACTCCTCAATTTATCCCGGCAGCGGGTATAATCTCAACCGGATACACCTCTCTTACGACACCTACTCTGAGCTTGTCAGAGGCGGGGTGGGGTTTTCAGTTGATAGCGATCATCCGGGAGGGCTTATGGATGACATCCGTGGCAGGGCTATTTACGCGTATCACCTGCAGGCTTCGGGAGATCTCTTTTTTTTTGGTGGCCTGAGTGCCGGTCTTATATACAGATCTTTCAGGCAGGGTTCCCTTGTCTTCCCCGACCAGATTGATCCGGTTAGCGGAGCTGTGCTGCCGGGGGGCGGCGTAGTGCCTGTGAAACCCCTGCTCCTGTTCGATATGGGGGCAGGACTGCTGGCAGAATACAGGGGGCTTGTGGTATCAGTTGCGGCCGACCATCTGCCTGTTCCCGATATATCTGGCAGGGGGATGCCCGGGGGGAGTTTAGAGAGACTCTTTACACTTCAGGCGCACTACAACCATTCTGGCCGTGACGAGATAACCGTTTTAACTCCCTATGCCGGGATATCCGGCGACGGAAGTTCAATCCTGATGTCGGCGGGGGGAGCCTTCAGATACGACATGGTTTCGGTTTCACTAATGGTTTCGGGGGGCGATAAAATTACCAGTGCCAGGGTCGGGTTGTCGCTTTCCGGAAGCAGGATCAGTTGCCTCTATTCATTCAGTTTCAGTACTTCCGGAGCGATGAATGGAATACCCTTTGCCCTGATGCATCAGGTCGGAATAAGAACCGGTCTAAATATTGTTGATAAAAGATATAGTGTCCGTACAATTTTTTTTCCCGATTTGTAGTTATATTTGGGGTGTCAGAAAATGTTGGCTGTTAAAAATAAATGCTATATTTGACATTGGAATTAGTGTAATAAACCTGAACTGATTATGTACAGAATGAGAGCCCTACCGATTGTTTTAGCCGCTGTGCTGATTCTCTTCTCCTGTGGAAGGAGGCAGGCAGAGGTTTCGCCTACCACCGGGTGGAGATATAACGATCCCGATATGGGTGGCTTTGAGGTTATGACCGGCGCAGAACAGAGAACCGGCCCCGGACTCGTGCTTATTGAAGGGGGCAGGTTTACAATGGGCAGTGTCGTTGACGATGTTATGTTTGATTGGAACAACTCACCCAGAACCGTTACAGTATCTTCGTTCTATATGGATGAGACTGAGCTCAGGAATGTTGACTACAGGGAGTATCTCTACTGGCTCAGGCGTGTCTATGTTGACTATCCGGAAGTTCATCGCAGGGCCCTGCCCGACACACTGGTGTGGAGGAGCCCCCTTGGCTATAACGATCCCTATGTGCAGTACTATTTCAGGCATCCCTCCTATAATAACTATCCTGTTGTCGGTGTAAACTGGATTCAGGCCAACGATTACTGTATATGGAGAACCGACAGGGTCAATGAACAGATACTGATAGAAGAGGGAATACAGCTTCCCAATCTTGATCAGGTGAATGAGAATAATTTCAACACCGAGGCCTACCTCGCCGGAATGTATGAGGGTATCGTAGGGCAGAACCTGCCGAGTCTCAGTCCTGACGAAGAGGAGCGCCGGGTGACTCTTGAAGATGGGATACTCCTTCCCAGGTACAGGCTGCCCACCGAGGCTGAATGGGAGTTTGCCGCCTATGCACTCGTTGGAACAACCGTTGATGAGAGGATGTACGAGAGGAGACTCTATCCATGGGATGGTAAGACCCTCAGGAATCCGCGTGCAAGGTATCGCGGACAACTTATGGCCAACTTCACAAGGGGAAGGGGAGACCTTATGGGTGTCGCCGGCAGCCTTAACGATGGTGGAAGTATAACCGTAGATGTGCGATCATACTGGCCAAACGACTACGGTCTCTATAATATGGCAGGAAATGTGAACGAATGGGTGGCTGATGTCTACAGGCCCCGCAGTCATGAGGATGTCGATGAGTTCAACCCGTTCAGGGGTAATGTCTTTACCGACCTCAGGCGTGATGCCGAAGGTAATGTCGTGGAGAAGAATGAGCTCGGCCGCCTGCATGTTGATACTGTCAGGGCCGAAGATGTCGCTGACAGGTTTAACTACCAGAAGGGCGACTACAGAAACTACCGTGATGGCGATCTGAGGTCGAGTATAGTGCCCGGGTCAGACTGGATTACGGGTGATGATGAGCCCGGCTCCGGTAGAATGTATATGCAGTCTGAAGATGACTTTTCAAGCCTGATAGATGACAATGTACGAGT
>SLNP01000057.1 GCA_007132995.1 Bacteroidales bacterium
AAAGGTGGAAAGGTGGAAAGGTGCAAGGGTGCAAAGGGGGAAAAGGGGAAAGGGGGAAAAGGGCAAAGGGGCAGAGCGACAAGGATGGTGGTGGTGATGCTTTGGTGGCAGGAGGTGTTGTCAGGAGACGGGATAACGGCGTATAGGTTCGGAGGGGAATCTGTTGCCTGATGACACCTGTCTGATATACTCTATAGAGAGATCATTGAACTGCCCTGCCCGTTCAACATTTACCACATGACCGCACTTCTCGACAACGGCAAGCGTCTGATTACGGAACCTGGTTACCCTTTTGAGTATTGGCTCAAGAAGCAGGTAGTCGTACTCTCCCATAACATAGAGTATAGGTATTCCCGGATCGTTCTCCTCCATCCTTCTCAGCTTTACTGCAAGACGCCGGGTGAGCATAAACCACCGGATAAACTCCTTTTTGGCTATTTTCTGCGCCTCCCTGATAAACAGGTTTCGTGATTCGCTGGCTTCATCAAGAGGCATTATTATGAAGGCGAAGAGTCTGTATAGCCACATATGGGGTATAACCCTGTGAAATATCCTGCCGATTTTTACAAGAAACCTCGACTTGAAATTGAGGTGTGTAATGGCACCAACCATTATCATAGATTTCACATATCCGGAATGCAGCTCTGCCAGCTTCCTTATAACTATTGTTCCAAGCGATACCCCGACGAAGTGAGCTCTCTTTATTGAGAGGTGGTCGAGTACCTCTATCACATCCAGTGCGATAGATTCGAAGCTGTAGTCGCTACGCCCCATTATGTCACCACCCGCCGATTCACCATGACCCCTGAGGTCTATCAGTGCAAGATTGAAGTGTTTTGCGTAGGCCTGTATCTGCTTGTACCATACAACTGAACTGCCGCCTGCGCCATGAATAAATATGACCCAATCGTCGCTGTTCCTGTTAAGATATCTCTTGAATGAAAGCATAATACGGCTACAAATATAGAATCTTCATCAGAAATATTCAAAAAAAGGGCTGTCTGATTTATCACCCCCCTTATCTCTCTACCTGGAAGAGAAAGGTGAAGCCTGCTCCAGTTGTCTTAGTGTTGAGGGGTTGAGGTGGCGGGGTATATCCCTTACCCTTTCGGTACACATTTTACCCTTAAGACCCATAGCCATAAACCCGTTTCCGCCTGCCGTTATCATAACCAGCTCTGTTACGGTCTCATCATCGCCGATGGTTCTGATCTCAATCTGCTCATCTCCGTTGGCTGATATAACGAGGTCGCTATAGTTGCCGTATGTAAGAATTGCCCTGAGCCTGTCTGCATAGTAAACCGCTGAGTCAGCGCTCTTGCTGTAGGTGATAATCCTGATCTCATCCAGATCGCGCAACATCTCTCTTATCTCAGGGTTATCCCTTCCTGCAACCATATTGATGAGGGCCGGTGGCAGACTCATGGTTGAAAAGCCCTCTCTGTTTCGATATGAGCTGTAAAAGTCACTGAAGTTTCTCTCATCTCCCGGGGGGGGTGTTGACCGGCAGGCCGATACTACTGCTGCCATAATCAGCGATGCAATCACTATCTTTCTCATTGGTGGTTTTTGCTCTGTTTGATTATACCTGTAAACTATCATGCTGAAACGACGCGGCAGAGGTGGTGCTAACCTCCTCTGAATGCACCTCGCAGCAGCTGCCAAAAATAGAGAGTTATTTACTCAGCGCCAAGCTTTTTTTTTCTTTTTTGCCGGGCTCTCCAATTTTCCGTAATGCATACGAGAGGGGGCTGCCCCAGTAACTCTTCTTACCAGTCACCCCTTTGGTCAATACCGATATAGCGGCTATATTTGCAAAGCGCCATTACTCTATATCACTTGTAACTATTAGTTTATGCGCAGAACCCTGCCAAGGATAATAATATGCATTGTCGTTTCCGCCACGCTGCTTATGCTTTCTGGTGCCGGCGGAGGGGGAGAGGCGATAGAGACACCTTTTTTTATTGTAAATCAAGATGGGTTGGTAGTTACTGAGGCCCCGTCAGACAGACATGAGATATCTGTCTTTATCTTTCCGCCTCTGAGGGAGATAAACTGGGAGTCGCCCTCTGCGCTGCTGCGCTCTGTGCACTGGAATTTTCGCAGAAACCTTTTCAGGAGAGATCACTACCTGATTGGTCACCTTGCTGTCGGGTTGAGTTCGCCGCTTCTCGAAGGGCCTGTCATTACCGGTATGACATCGGCCGACAGTAAAGAGCGCACGGTTCTGGTTATGGATGAGATGGTAGGGCTGTCAATACTGGGTGCCCCGATGAGGGGGACAATGGAGACCAGCGATGAGTTGCTCCGCATGATAAATGTGCATCATGAGAGAGAGATGCTTGGCATACTGACCTTCGGGGTTACTGAGGCCGGCATGCGAAGGGTTATCACTTTTCTTGAGATATTCAACAGAGAGGATAGTTACGGGCACCGGCCATCTGACCACTACGGCGGTGCTTTCTGGCCCCGCTATTACAGGGAGGGCTCCGGATGCTCTGCTTTTGCCGCTGCCATACTCGATGTCGCCGGCGTATTGCCGGCCGATACCACCGACTGGATAGTAAGAAGGAATATCGATATTGAGCTGGCGGGCGGAATAATCAACAGGGGTAGAAAGATTCCCAACTACAGGATAATGCGGAGATCGGCCTGGCACTCCGGCCAGGGAGAGCCAAATGTTGACTTCGTGAAGGTTTCACTTTATGATCCTGAGAAGATGTACAAGTGGATTGACAACTACATAGGTGTTGATAATGACACCATTCGCCACTTCAGCGGATATGGCATAAAGGGGATATATTTTGACCGCTCCGCCTCTCCGGTAGATACCACTGCCCCTATATTTATGGAGAGGCCTGAACCCAACCTGTTTATTGACCACTTCATGAAGGATTTACCGGGGGGACAGTGAAGTGTTACCGTGCCTGATGCCTCTTACGGCCGGGGGCTATACCCATGTTGTTGTATGAGTTGATAACCACTACCACTATCACTGCTGCCAGGGCCATCTCACCAAGTTCCCATTTCCTCCCTGCCGGTATTATGAGGGTCATCGAGTAGGCAACTGCGAAGAGGAGGCTCTGATATACCCTGGGCACAGGAATACCCATTCTGTTCACAACCGCTCTCACCCTCTTCATGCCTCTGAAAGCAAAGGGTAGTACAAGGAAGTAGATTGCCAGAAAGCCTGTTAGTATCTGCCCGAAAACAAACTTGTTTATCTTGGTGTCGTTAACAATCAGGTTGTGTAGGTTGGTCTCCTTCTGGTCGTTGTGCTCAAGGAAGAACTCACCCGATTCCCAACCAAATATCCTCTGCCCCCACGATATCTCCTCGCCGGCTCCGAATATCAGCATCAGCGCAAATATGACATGACATGCCGTTCGCAGAGTGCTCTCTCCTCTTGCGCGCCATAGCTTTACGATCACTATTACCGCGGCCGCAAACAGAGCTATTGCTGTCAGGTTCTCAACCAGCCCGTCTTCACGGGTGTATGCCTCTTCAAAATAGACCGGATTGGTGAAGCCTATTATCACCCCGATTATTACCAATACAAACATGGCTACCATAATAATCCATTCGGCAACCAGTATCTTCTTCACCACCAACCTCATATCATTTTCAATAATAGAACTCAATTCAGGCATACCGGGCATCTGCCCTATCGCCTTTCTGTAGCTGTTAAGCCGACTAAGCCTTGAGCTTTTTGAGCTGCTCTTTCATTATATTGATATCATTCATCCAGTCCTCAATATCTGTCTCATGCTCGAGCTCATCGTTAAGTATCTGGACCGCCATCTGGTGTGTGGAATGATCTTTTCCTGCTGTAAAATCGGCTATCTCATTATAGCGCCTTATGGCACACCTTTCGCCTTTCAGGTTCTGTTCGAGGATAACTTCGATATAGGGGTCGTTTGGCTCTTCATAATCGCAACCGGCATGGCTGGTCCACTGGGCCGGATTCAGTACCGGTGTTCCGCCAAGCTGAATGATGCGGTCTGCAACCATAACGGCATGCTGCAACTCCTCATCGGCATGAACCAGCAGCTCCTGCTCAACTTCAGTGCGCATAGGGCCCTCTATTACCCTGGCACCTATCCAGTACTGGTAATATGCCAGCCACTCCTCTGCCAGAGCCGCGTTAAGCATCTCAAGTAGTTTATCTACATCTATTGACGAAGCTTTGATACCTTCTTTTCCCATAGCAATTTTATTTTACAGGTTTATCTATTCAATGTTATAAAAAGCCCTCTGCCGGGCTGCATGCAAAAATAGCCATAATAACCGGTATATCAAAAAGCCGCTTTTGCAACCAGAGGGCCGCACCATAAACGGTTTCTGTTTTGCCGGGGGCTATCGACCCTCCTTTATACATCTAATGCTCATACCATAAATTTTCATCTCACGGGTGTGCATCACCCTTTCGCCTGCCGAACCTGCCGCAACATACCGGGCCTCAGCAGAATCTGTTTCGGTTGAACTCCACCAGAACGCTCCGTTGCCGACAGAATGGAATCCTCCTGTCAGCACCCTCCATCCTCCCGGCAGGGCTTCGAAGCGGAACCTGTCGGCTGCTCCTTCGTTGGGAATATCCCACCGCGGGTGGGGGTCGGGCTCGGTGCTTCTGCTTTTCATCTGGGCGCCAGCCTCATATATGCCTCCCATACTCTCTATAAGCCCGGACCACTCTTCTGCAGAGGGGACTCTCCAGCCGTCGGGACATAGTTTACCCGTCTCTACGGCATACCAGTTGTAGAGCGCTCCGTAGCCACTCCACTGCTCTTTGTCGTTGTCATACCAGCAGTATGCACCCTCAGTGAGGGAGACCCACTCTCCGGCTGAGGTTATATTGGGGATAGGTTCACCGTCATTGTAGCGGGTTGTACGGAGGTTCTCTGCCATCCATATCTCTCCTCCTATTTTAACAGTACGGTACTGGTTACCGTCAATGTCTGTAACCGTTTTTCGGCAGCCGGTTGCACCTGCTGTAACCAGAATAATGAGTGTAATGACAACTCCTCTTTTCATGCTGTTTGTACCAATAGATCCCTTCCTATTCGTCATCGGCCAGATAGTAGGTGACTGTACTGAGCTCCTGCCATGCACCCCGGGTAAAGTCGGGTACCTGCACAGGCATACCGTTATTTTTGACCGATATCTGCGACAGCTCAATTACTGATGACCACTCAGCGGCATCGTATACATCCTGGTCGAGAGGTAACCCGTGGTGCAGGCAGTATATAAGGCGGTAGTCCATTATAAAATCCATGCCGCCATGGCCGCCCACCTCTCTCGCCTTTTCACCCACCATGGTTACAATGGGGTGCTCGTAAACGGCCAGCAGCGAGTCAAGCCTGTCGTCCGACAGCCAGCGGTGTCCGTCCGGTTCCAGTGCTATGCCTGTTCTGGGCCACTTCTGGGCAAATCCTTCGGTTCCGCTCAGCATGTGTATCCTGCTGTAGGGTCTTGGACTGGTTATATCATGCTGTATCTTTATGGTTCTTCCCCTGGCGGTTTTAATGATAGTGGTATTCATATCGCCTTTCTTATACTCCCTTGTGGCATAGTCGGAATCTTCACCAAACTTCTCTTTGGCATATGCGGTAAGCCCAAACTGATTGCTCGATACAGAGACAAGATACTCCATCCGGTCGCCGCGGTGTATATTGAGGGCATGTGCTATAGGCCCAAGCCCATGCATCGGATATAGCGAGCCATCTTTCTCTTCGTTATGCCTGAGCCGCCACATATCCCAGTAGTGTCCCCTTTCGCCCTCTTCAGCGAAAAGCATCGACCTCAGGTCATGAATATAGGCCCCTTCGGCATGAACAATCTCGCCAAAAAGCCCCTGCTGCACCATATTCAGGGTTGCCATCTCAAAGAAGTCGTAGTTGCAGTTCTCAAGCATCATCATGTGCCGCCTGGTTCGCTCTGCAGTGTTGACAAGGTCCCAGCACTCCTCAAGGGTCAGCGCTGCCGGAATTTCGGTTGCTACATGCTTGCCGTTCTCCATGGCATATATTGCTATCGGGGCGTGGAGATCCCAATGTGTGCAGATATATACCAGATCGATATCATCGCGCCGGCATATCTCTCTCCAACTGTCGGTCTCGAAGTATTCGTCAGCAGCCGGACGACCCATCCTGGAAAGTGTCTGCTGTGCCCTCGCTACACTGGATGGAACCACATCGGCGACTACTACCACCAGTGCCTCATCTATAAAGCTTAACCGGCGTACCGCACCCTGGCCTCTCATTCCCAACCCTATTATAGCCACACGCACCGTGTCAATAGGATCGGCCCTGAGTTCCAGAACATGAGTCTGTCCCTCCGGGCGGGGTGGGGTAGGGAAGACCTCAACAGGCTCAAAAATGTCACCTGACCTGTATGATGGTTGGCTGTCGCACGAGGCAGACATAACAGCAGTTATGGCAACTGCAACTATTGCCAGAACTTTGATGAAACTTTTCATAATCTCTCTCTTTTGGTTATTAGCTCTTTTCGTTTTGCGACCCTCCTGCTTACTGCAGTGAGCCATTATCTCTCTTCTATTCGTATCTCTGATGCTGTAGCCACTTCCGTTGCCGGGGCTTCTGTGCCCTGGGTGCCAAAGCCGTGACAGCCCTGTACAGTGACCTTTTTCCGATAGTTGATATTCATATAACCAGCCTATTGAAGCCCTGAATATATTTCATCTACTACGCTTTTCATCTCATCTCTGCTGTTTATTACACTCTCTGCTATCGCTCTTTGAACCGCACATCTGTCAATGTTATGTGAGGGCCTTGCAGTTTTGTAGTATATATCACCATTAAGATAGTCGGTAAGGAAACGGATGCCTATAATTGTGCTCATCAGAAGAGGGGCTGTATGCAGCCACTTCAGTTCCGTTTGTGTAATAAAATGAGACACCTCCTGAAGATAACCTCTTGTAAAGCTCACAAAGGCATTGAGGCTGAAGCCCGCTTTGGAGATATCCTGCTCATCCTCGTCCGAGGTGCTTGCGGTTGTTCTCAGGGCATCGCCATAATCGAAGAGCAGGGTGCCCGGCCCCGCAGTATCGAGATCAATAACGGCTACCGCCCTCTTGTCACGAAACAGCAGATTGTTGATCTTGGTGTCGTTATGTACCACCCTTCGGGGTAGCTCACCCTGATCATACAGTTTATCGATGGTGAGCAGACCCGGCACAATGTCCATATAGAACTCTATCATCCCGACCGACTCATCCCTTCTTCCGGCCCGATTTTCAGATATGGCACTCTCCAGCTGCTTCAGCCTGAATGATAGTCTGTGAAAGTTCTCTATAGGTTCACTGAACCCGGAGGCATCGAGGTCGCTGCAGGTCGCGGCGAACCATCCCCACGCCCTGCCTGCCTCATGGGCATGCCACCTCTCTGAGGCTACATCGACAGAGTATGAGTTGTCGATATAGGTTGTGAGGCGCCAGCCATTCCCCTCACTATCGAAGGTGATATAGTTACCCTTAAGATTGGGCACTATTGAGGCTATCTTTATACCGGAGCTACCCTCTGCCGCTCTCTGCTCTATTTTAAGGTGGGTCTCTGCCAGAGCGACAGGATCGGGGAATACGGAACCGTTTATTCTCTGCAGAATATACCTCTTCCCGGCGATGTTTACGATCTCATCGCGACCCATATCCGTGACACCCGCATTGGGGCCGGTGTCTGCTGACCTTCCGGAAATTGTCAGCCTGTATGTGTCATTGATATGACCACTGCCAAAGGGCTCTGCCTTTATATTCTCCCATTCGCTAAAGAAAGAGCTGATAGCCTCTTTTAGCATCACTCCCTGATTGTTATTGAACAGATCACTTTTTGCCCTGCTATTTAAGATCAAACCTGTCGAGGTTCATCACCTTGTTCCATGCGGCAACAAAATCATTTACAAATTTCTCTCCGGCGTCTGCCGAGCCATACACCTCTGCAAGGGCCCTCAGCTCTGAATTTGATCCGAAAACAAGATCGATACGGCTGGCTTTCCACTTTGGTTTACCTGTTTTACGATCTAGCCCTTCAAAGTATTCGGCCTCTTTCGATACCGGTTTCCATTCGGTTCCCATATCGAGCAGGTTACTGAAGAAATCGTTGGTTAGCGTTCCGGGCTTTTTGGTAAAGACACCATACTCTGATCCATCCCAGTTGGCATTGAGTGCTCTCATACCGCCAATCAGAACTGTCATCTCCGGAGGTGTCAGTGTCAGCAGCTGTGCTCTGTCTATGAGAAGCTCTTCACTATTTATACTGTACTTGCCTTTCAGGTAGTTACGGAAGCCGTCGGCTGCCGGTTCCAGTACCGCGAACGACTCTGTATCTGTCTTCTCTTGCGTAGCGTCTGTTCTTCCGGGGGTAAAAGGTACAGTAACCTTGTAGCCGGCGTCGGCTGCAGCCTTCTCTACCGCCGCACATCCCGCAAGCACTATCATATCGGCCAGCGAAACCTTTTTCCCATCTTTTCTGTTGTTAAACTTCCCGGCAATATTATCGAGGGTCTCAATCACTTTGACGAGCTGCCGGGGGTTGTTGACCTCCCAGTTTTTCTGCGGTTCGAGGCTTACGCGGGCCCCGTTGGCACCTCCACGCTTGTCTGATCCGCGGAATGTTGATGCTGATGCCCATGCAGCCGATACCATCTCCGGTACTGTAAGCTTTGAATCGAGAATCGTCTTCTTCAGTCCGGCAACATCTTTCTCGTCAATCAGTTTGTGATTGACATCGGGCAGCGGATCCTGCCATATAAGATCCTCTTTGGGTACCTCGGGGCCGAGGTAGCGGGAGCGCGGACCCATATCGCGATGTGTAAGTTTAAACCACGCCCTTGCAAATGCATCGGCAAACTCAAGCGGATTCTCATGGAATCGCCTTGATATCTTCTCATATTCAGG
>SLNP01000092.1 GCA_007132995.1 Bacteroidales bacterium
GAGCACCATATAGAGTTGTACAAGAGGCTTATAGACCGTGGTGAGCTCGACATGCGCATCTATGCCATGTATGGCGAGCAGGAGAGGCCGGTAATGGAGGGCGACCTCTATGAACTCTTCTCCGGTGTCAGGGTTCCTGAGTACGGCAACCATATGCTATCGGTCAACTCTATAAAGGTCTATTTTGATGGTGCCCTCGGTTCGCGTGGAGCCGCCTTCTTTGAGCCCTATGACGATGACCCCGGCAATATTGGTGTGCTGAGGGTAACCCCCGAATATATTACAAAGGTTACCGAGGCTGCACTAAGGGCAGGCATGGGCGTTGCCACACACTGTATAGGTATAAGGGGCACCAGACTGGCTATCGATGCCTATGAAGAGGCACTTGGAACCGTTCCCACCGATGACCACCGTCTGCGAATAGAGCATGCCCAGATAGTTCGCTATGAAGATGTTGAGAAGTTTCGCGATCTTGATATAATACCGTCAATGCAGCCAATACATGCCACATCTGATATGTCATATGTGGTTGACAGGATAGGAGAGGAGAGAGCCGAAGGCGGATATGCCTGGAGGTGGTTTATCGATGCCGGTCTTCCCCTTCCCATGGGATCTGATTTTCCTGTAGAGCCTGTCAATCCGCTATACGGTATCTATGCTGCCATTACCCGACAGGATCATGACGGAAATCCCCCCGGGGGCTGGTTCCCCGAACAGCGGGTAACCATTCAGGAGGCTATAAAGGGATTTACCATCTGGGCCGCTCATGCTGCCTATCAGGATGAGGTTCTTGGTTCCCTCGAAAAAGGTAAGCTGGCAGATATTACTGTTCTGGACAGGAACATTCTTGAGGTTGAACCGAAGGAGTTGCTGCAGACAGAGGTACTCTATACCATCGTTGGCGGCGAGATTAAGTATATCGGAAGATAGTTTGCGCTGCCGGGTACCGTGAGCAGAGAGGCCTGACATCTCGTCAGAAGGTGAGTGATTATTAACCACCCCTATTACTATATTTGCGCAATGGCAATACACCAGGGCAATAAATTGAGCAGAGAGCTTGGGCTCTTCGATATTGTGGCCATCAGCACCGGCGCAATGATAAGCTCCGGTTTTTTCCTGCTGCCCGGTATCGCCGCCTCATATACCGGGCCTTCGGTTTATCTGGCATACCTCTTTGCAGCGCTGCTTATGTTGCCCCCTATGTTCAGCATGGCAGAATTGGCCACCGCAACTCCCAGGGCAGGCGGAGCCTATTTCTTTATTGACAGGAGTCTTGGCCCTATGTTCGGGACCATAGGTGGGTTGGGCAACTATCTGGCGCTTATAATGAAAACCTCCTTTGCGCTGGTAGGTATCGGAGCCTATGCGGTGCTCTTCTTTGAGTTGCCGGTCAAGCTGACAGCCATAATATTCGGGCTGGCATTTATGGCGGTCAATATACTTGGAGCAAAAAAGGGCTCTCAGCTTCAGAAGGTGATAGTGTTTGTAATGATTATCATATTGCTCTATTTCATTGCTGAAGGGCTAAGGGAGGTCTTTTTCTCACAGGAGGCATCAGCCTACAGGCTTAATTTCAGGCCTTTTATGCCCAAGGGTATTGAAGCACTTGCAAGTACTACAGCGCTGGTATATGTCTCCTATCTTGGTTTAACAAAAATTGCAAGCATGTCGGAAGAGATAGTAAGGCCTGAGCGGAATATCCCGCTTGGACTTTTAATCTCACTTTCGCTGGCAACCCTGATATATGTGGCAGGGGTATATATAATGGTATCGGTCATACCTGCTCAGGAGTTATACGCCGACACCGCTCCTGCAGCAACCGCCGCCGGGAAAGTATTCACACTTGTACCGCCCAAAGCAGGCCTCCTTCTTATAGTCATTGCGGCAGTGTTTGCATTTGCATCAACGGGAAACTCAGGCCTTATGACGGCCTCAAGATACCCTCTGGCAATGGCCCGCGACAGGCTGCTTCCTCCAATTTTCGGGCATATAAGCCGGTTTAATACCCCTGGTTACTCAATAATAATCACCTCTCTTTTTCTATTTATCGCTATTGCTCTTCTTAGCGAAAGCGAAATAGCCAAACTGGCAAGCGGATTTCAGCTACTGCTATTTATTCTTGTCAACTTTTCAGTAATAGTGATGCGAGAGAGCCGTATTGAAGCCTACGATCCCGGCTACTACTCGCCATTCTATCCGTGGATGCAGATATTTGGCATCATAAGCGCCTTTATCCTGATGATATATCTGGGCTGGGGGGCCTCTCTTTTTACCGGGGGAACCGTGGCCATCGGGCTGGCATGGTACTGGCATTACGGAAGACGCAAGGCGCGTCGCGAGGGGGCTCTTTACCATTGGTTTGCAAGACTCGGCACCGGCATTGACAAGTCGCTCGAGAACGAGTTTCTGCATATATTGAAAGAGAAGGGTTTGCGCGACGGAGATCCGTTCGGAGAGATGATAGTCAACGCAGAGATCTCGCTCCTGGGTGATAAGAGGGTGAAATTCAAGAACCTCGTTACCGATATAACCCGCAAATTCGCGAATCGCCTTGGCGGCATGGACAGGCGTGAACTCATGAAAGAGTTCCTTCAGGTCACCACCATAGACCCTGCCCTTGTAATACCACGGGTCTCTATACTGCATGGCAGGATACCTCATCTTGACAAGCCCATGCTGCATATCGTAATATCGCACAGAGGCGTAAGGAAGCCCATCGTTAAGGGCGAGATCACCTCAGAAGATAATATTGGGGTATTCTTCTTTCTCCTCTGCAACAGCGAAGAGCCCAAGATGCAGCTCAGGCTGCTTTCGCGCCTGATGGACATAGTAGAGCGTGAAGGCTTCATCGACTCCATCATCACCCTCACCAACCATCGGGAAATAAAAGAGTATCTGCTTCATAACGATCGTTACATCACCCTCACCCTTAGCAGGGAGGCAGGCACCTCTGAGCTTATCGGCAAATCACTTAAAGAGCTCAGGCTGCCCACAGATGTGCTTATGGCCCTTATTCAGCGCGGCGAGCAGATATTCACCCCCCGGGGCGACACCGTTCTGAAGGAGAATGATATTGTAACTATCATTGGCGAGCCCAAAGGCATCGAAACCCTCTTTGTCAAATATTTGAAACGGAAGGCGTAACAGCAGGAGTGTCGCTGCGCCGCAGCAACCATCACTCGGGGCTGAGTGCCGGGGTGAGCTCGCGACCGGCTGGAGTACCGGTGACGGAGCGAGGTCGTGACCGCGATAAAAAAGGCAGTGAAACGGAGAAACAGTCAGTTTCAATCATAATTAAAACTTTAACCATTTAAGGTGTAAGTTTAATTTATAGATGATCTATTGCGGAATAAAATTAAATAACTACTTTCGCAGCGTAAACGATTCGATTAATGATACAGGGTTACACACATCATCATCATCATCATGCTCCTTGCCTCAAGGCGAGCCGATGATCTTTTGTGTGTATCAGAGTAAAGATATATAGAGAGGAAAGCAGCAGGGCCCGCCATTCAGGCGGGCCTTTTTTATTTTGATACTAACCATAAACTATAGAGAGACAATGAATTTAAAAATCGCAGTACAGAAATCGGGAAGACTACATGATGACTCCATCGCCCTCTTAAAAAAGTGTGGCATAAAGATTCAGAACGGCGAGGATAAGCTGCTGGTTAAATCGGCAACATTCCCCCTGGAGGTACTCTTCCTCAGAAATTCAGATATACCTCAATATCTGGCCGATGGTGTAATCGATCTAGCCATTATCGGATCGAACCTTGTTGAGGAGACGGAGCATCCCTGCAACATCATCTATCCCCTCGGCTTCTCCCGCTGTCGCCTCTCACTGGCATTGCCGCGGCAGACAGAGTATAGCTCACCCCAATGGTTCAGCGGCAAGAAGATAGCCACCTCCTATCCCAACACCCTCAAAAAGTGGCTTGGCAACAACAATATAGAGGCAGAGATACATACCATCTCCGGCTCGGTCGAGATAGCGCCTAACATCGGTCTGGCAGATGGTATCTGCGACCTTGTAAGCTCAGGCAGTACACTCTTTCGCAACGGGTTGCGAGAGGTAGAGACCGTTCTTAAGTCAGAAGCCTGTCTGGTAGGTTCAAACACCCTCACCCCCGAAAAGCAAAGCCTGGCCGACGAACTGCTCTTCCGCGTTGAATCGGTGATGGCCAGCCGCAACAGCAACTACATACTTATGAATGTACCCAACGACCGCATAGGAGCCGTCAGCAGCATACTTCCCGGCATGAAGAGTCCTACGGTAATGCCCCTGATGGAACCGGGATGGAGCTCATTGCACTCCGTTATCAGCGATGACGACTTCTGGAGTGTGATAGGGCAGCTTAAGGAGAACGGCGCCGAGGGAATCCTGGTCATACCAATTGAGAAGATGATATCTTAGTACCAAACAACAAGCAGCAAAATGAATATAAAAGTAATTGAAAACCAGCCAGTATCTGAAGTACTTCAGATGCTTGAGAGGCCTTTAACAGACACAAAGGTTACAGAAAAGGCCGTCAATGAGATATTTGATGCAGTAAAGCGGCAGGGAGACAAGGCAGTAAGAGAGTACACCCTGAAGTTTGACAAGGCAGCACTTCAGGCCCTCACGGTATCGTCTGAAGAGATAGCTGATGCCGCCGCCGCTGTTAGCGACGAGCTTAAAAACGCCATACAGTGCGCGATACAGAATGTTGAGCTCTTCCACACCAGTCAGCTTTGTGAAGAGAAGACCATCGGAACCATGCCGGGTGTTTATTGCTGGCAGCGGTCGCTGCCCATAGAGAGGGTAGGCATCTACATACCCGGAGGTTCGGCCCCCCTCTTCAGCACCGTCATCATGCTAGCCGTACCCGCCCGTGTGGCCGGTTGCAGCGAGGTGGTGCTCTGCACCCCGCCCCGCCCCGACGGCACCATCGATCCTGCCATCCTCTACACCGCCTCGGTAACAGGCGTCACCACCATAGTGCGTGCCGGCGGCATACAGGCCATAGCAGCCATGGCCTTCGGCACCGAAACGGTACCCCGGGTTGACAAGATATTCGGGCCGGGCAATCAGTGGGTTACCGCTGCCAAGCAGATGGCCTCAAAAGAGGGTATAGCGATAGATCTTCCCGCCGGCCCCTCCGAAGTGATGATAGTAGCAGATAAAACCGCCAACCCCCTCTTTGTAGCTGCAGACATGTTGTCGCAGGCCGAGCATGGTGGCGACAGTCAGGCAGTTCTTGTCACCTCAGACGCCGCCCTTGCCCGGCAGGTTGTCAGCGAGCTTGAAACAGAGCTCTCCCGGCTAAGCCGGCGCGACACCATACTCGAGGCACTACGCCATTCAGCCATTGTTATTACCGGTTCAGACGACGATACAGTAAGCATAATGAACGGATATGCCCCCGAGCACCTTATACTATCGGTAGCAGATCCCGACGGTATAGCTGCCATGGTGGTTAATGCAGGGTCGGTATTCCTTGGCAACTACACCCCCGAGAGTGCCGGCGATTACGCCTCAGGCACCAACCACACACTGCCCACCAACGGAGCAGCAAGGGCATGGAGTGGTGTCAACACCGACTCTTTTATGAAGAAGATAACCTTCCAGAACATCTCCCTGAAAGGTCTGCGGAGTATAGGTCCTGTAATAGAGGTGATGGCACATGCCGAGCAGCTCGATGCACATGCCAGGGCCGTAAGGGTAAGGCTTGAAGAGAGAGGAGGTGACGCATGAAAGATGATAAGAGGAGTGTGGCAGAGCGACTCGCCAGGCCCGGACTGCTCAACCTGAAGCCCTATTCATCGGCACGCGATGAGTTTCAGGGAGAGGGATCGGTCTGGCTCGACGCCAATGAGAGCCCCTTCGGGCTTCGCTACAAAGGCATTCCCGGTCTTAACAGATATCCCGACCCACTTCAGAGTCAGCTTAAAGAGGAATTATCAAAAAGGTATCGGGTACCCGTTCATAGCATCTTTGCAGGCAACGGCAGCGACGAGATAATAGACCTTATGATACGCGCCTTCTGCACCCCCGGTCGCGACACCGTAATTATCATGCCCCCCACCTACGGCATGTACGAGGTACAGGCCCGCATACATGACCTCAATGTTGCAGAGGTACCCCTTACCGAGCAGTTTCTGCCAGATGAAGAGGCGATAGGAGAGGCAGCCGCTGCCGCGGTCGCCGCCGGCAGACCGGCCAAAATACTCTTTATCTGCTCGCCCAACAACCCGACAGGCAACATCACCCCCAATGAGACCATAGCATCTATAGCCGCTACATTCGACGGCATCGTAATGGTCGATGAGGCCTATATAGATTTTTCAGGCAGCGATGGAGCCCTCTCCCTCACAGAGAGGTACGATAACATAATGGTGATACGCACCTTCTCCAAGGCCCGGGGTATGGCCGGTGCCAGGCTTGGTATAGGTTTTTCAAACAGAGAGATAACAGATCTTCTTAACCGCATCAAGCTACCCTATAATGTTAACTCCCTTACCATCGACGCCGGGCTGAGAGCCCTTGAGACAGAAGAGGCCACCCTTCAGCAGATAGAGCTGATAGTAGAAGAGCGGGAGCGTATATCGGGAGAGCTTGGCAAAATCTCTGGCATAAGTAAAGTGTGGCCCTCTGCCGCCAACTTCCTTTTGGTGAGCGTTGAAGAGCCCCTTAAGCTCTACCGGCACCTTCTTGAGAGAGGCATCGTGATACGCGACCGCTCGAAAGTCAGGGGTTGTGAAGGCACCCTTCGTATCACTGTAGGCACACCCCCGCAGAACGATCTTCTTCTTGAGGCCATAGCAGACTACTTCAGCCCTTCAGGCTCAGCGCAGCCTGCCTTTTCCGCCGGCACCACCGAGACGGTACAGCGACGCACCGCCGAAACCGATATATATGTCAGGTTCACACCACTTGGCCGTGGTATCGGTGATATAGAGACAGGCGTTGGCTTCCTTGACCATATGCTCGAACTACTGGCATTTCATTCCGGTTCCAACATTATGATAAGGGGTAACGGCGATCTCCATATCGATGCGCATCACCTTGTTGAAGATGTCGCCCTTACCCTTGGAGCAGCTATTGGCCAGGCGGTTAAGAACAAGCCCCTGGAGAGGTATGGATTCACCCTTCCTATGGATGAGAGCCTTGCTACTGTGGCCGTCGATATCAGTGGGCGGCCGGTTCTGGTTTTCGATGTTGCATTCAGGGACGCCATGATAGGAGATATGCCCGCAGAGATGGTTGAGCACTTTTTCCTGTCGCTTGCCACCGCCGCACGCTGTACCATTAATATAGCGGCCTCAGGCCAGAACGATCATCACATTGCCGAGGCCGTTTTCAAGGCCTTTGGCAGAGCCCTGAAGATGGCGTTGCAGCCCTCGGGCGGTGACAGGGTAGCCAGTTCAAAAGGGGTTATCTGATATTTGTGAGCAGGCAGCCGCCATTTTCATGTCCGGCAAGGCCAGAGAGATAACATAACAGATCAAAAAACGATAAATGAGCAGTAAAACAGTTGCAATAGTAAACTATCAGGCCGGCAACATCTTTTCGGTAGTCACCGCATGCCGCCGGCTCGGGTACAATCCTGTTGTCACCTCATCGCCCGGCACCCTTGCAGGGGCTTCCAAAGTCATCCTGCCCGGGGTGGGCAATGCCTCCGCGGCCATCGATTCGCTTAGTGACAATGCACTTTTATGTCTGCTGCCACGGCTGCAGCAGCCCCTTTTGGGAGTGTGTCTTGGCATGCAGCTACTCTTCACTCACCTTGAAGAGTCCGGTAGTGCCGGACTGAGTGTGGTCGGAGGCAGCGTGATCCGCTTCAGCACAACAAAACTTCCTGTGCCCCATATGGGGTGGAACAGGACTTCAGGGCTGAGAGGAGATCTCTTCAGAGGCTTCGGCAGCGAAGAGTGGTTCTATTTTGTTCACAGCTATATGGCCCCGCCTGTGGCTTCTACAGCGGCGGTAACCTGGTATGGAGAGCCCTTCACCGCCGCCTTGCAGTATAACAACTTCTTCGGATGTCAGTTTCATCCTGAAAAATCGGGCGAGGCAGGCATGCAGGTACTTAAAAACTTCCTTCAGTTATGACAGAGATAATACCCGCAATAGATATTATAGATGGTAAGGTGGTACGCCTTACCAAAGGAGACTACTCCCTTAAAACCGTTTATGAGAGAGACCCTGTTGCCGCCGCCATGACATTTGAGCAGCACGGCTGTCGGCGGCTGCATATGGTAGACCTTGACGGAGCCAAGGCCGGCCGCCCTGTTAACACCAACATTATCGAGGCAGTATGTAGTGCCACAAACCTACATGTCGATGTTGGGGGTGGCATACGCAGAGATGAAGATGTGGCACTGCTGCTTAGTGCGGGCGTTAAGCAGATAACCGCCGGCAGTGTTGCTGTCCGCGACAGAGCCCTTGTTCTGGGGTGGATTGACAAATTTGGCCCCGAAGTCATAATCCTTGGCGCCGACATCAAAGATGGCAGGATAGCAGTCAGCGGGTGGCAGGAGACCGTCGACAGCGGGGTTGAAGAGTTCATAGCCTCTTACGCAGAGGCAGGCATCAGGACGGTTATCTGCACCGATGTAGGTCGTGACGGAACCTTCCAGGGGCCTGCACTGCAGACCTACAAGGAGCTTATGAAGCGCTTTCCCGACATAGAGATTGTGGCCAGCGGAGGCGTAGGCACCCTGAAAGATATTGAGGCCTTAAGAAGAGCAGGCGTGCGAAGCGTAATAGTGGGCAAAGCCCTTTATGAGAACCGTATTAC
>SLNP01000047.1 GCA_007132995.1 Bacteroidales bacterium
ACCTTTCAATACGGGATACATCAACCAATCACCTATACCGTTCACCGGCCGACGACGAAGTCGGAGGCACTGATCACCGAATACAGAGGTGAGCGTAGCGAACCTTCGGGCGTCAGCCCGCACAATGAGCACTTCTCTCCGCTCTCCGCTCTCCGCTCTCCGCTCTCCGCTGCGCCAGCAGCGAGCCCATGCCCCATGCTCTATGCCCTTTACCCTATGCCCCATGCCCCATGCCCTATGCCTGCGAGCAGAGGCGGCACCAGCCGACGGCACCAATTACCAGTTACCAATCACCAATTACCCGCGAGCGCAGCGAGCACCCACCCTCTATTCATAAAGAAAAATATGGCTTCTGGCACCAAAATTGTCCCATCCATGCATTTTTATAGATTGGCTTGTTGCTATTCTGTGCATATTTGCAGCGGTATTGGGCTTTGCCCTCTGCCATTTTTAAATTAATGATTACCCAAACTATACAGAGCAACTGATAATGATAGCATTGTTTACTACATTTTACAGAACTATTGAAAGAGCGGCAGGCTCTCTATTCAACAGATTCAGACACTCAGCAGAGAGGGTCGATCTGCTCAGGATAAGATTGCTCAGGGAGTACAGGACGATGGTGAAACTGCTCTCTCTCTCGGTAATACCGGTTGCAACTCTTATGCCGCTTGATCTCGCTGCTCAGGATGATCCGGTAAAGAATGGTAATGGCCGCGTTATCTATACATTCCTTGTGAATGTGGTGCCTGAGAACTTTCCCCATCCGCTGGTAGGGTTTGTCAACATTGCCGGGGGAGAGCAGTATAGCGCTAACTTTGGTTTTGTGAATGTTGTGGAGGGCACTATACGCGGGCCTCAGGTTGGCTATGTCAATGTCGCTGGCGGCAGTGCCATGTTTCAGGGCGGATTTGTCAATGTTGCCGGTATATCGAGTGATGCTATTCAGGTTGGGTTTGTTAATTCTACAACAGAGAGGGTTGCAGGAATGCAGGCCGGCTTTGTAAACAGCGCCGGCACCCTGAGTGGGGTGCAACTCGGTTTTGTTAACAGGGCTGAGAGGGTCGATGGCGGAATCCCTCTCGGATTTCTCTCCTTTGTCGGAGAGGGTGGCTACCGCAGCCTTGAGTTCTCTTTTAGCGGTATGACTCCTTTCTCCGTTTCTTTCAGAACCGGTATTGAGCAGCTTTACACCTTTATCGGATTGGGCCTGTCTGCCGGCGACAATAGCCATCTGATGACCGGATTCGGCGTGGGCTCGATGATATTCCTTAATGACGGCCTGTTTATTAATCCGGAGATTTCTCAGCACAGTGTTGCGCGTAGAGGTGATTACTTCAGGTATGTTCAGTTAATACCCTCTATAGGTTACTCGCAGGAGGGGGATGTGGCTCTCATTGCCGGCCCAACATTTTCATGGAGTTCACGACCGGAAAAAGGGGCCCTGCCAGATCCTTTCTTCTCTCTTTATCATAACCGTATAGACAACAGAAACCGCTTCGATATCGGCTTAAAGGTCGGCATACGGTTCAGGTTTCACGGGGTATGATTCAGCGCCTGAGCGACACGCCCGCCATGATATGTGCCCCGGGCATCGGATATCCGTATCTAATCTGATACTCTGTGCCAAGCAGGTTTTTCCCTGATACAAATAGCTGTATCGATTCACCGGCACTGTATGAGGCTCTTGCATTGAGAAGAAAGTAGTTCTCAACTACATTGTCATCACTGCTGTGACTCTCTCCTGCAACGGTATAGAGGCCTCCGGTATAGATAGCCTCTGCACCTGCAGAGAATCGTTCTCTCTTCCAGTCCACCCCTCCATAAAGCTGGTGGCGGGGAGCCGCCAGAAGCGGTCTCTCTGTACTCAGGTAAGAGTAGCTTATGTATGATGATAGAGCCCTTGATAACCGGTACTCAATCTCCGTTTCAAAACCGCGGTTACTGAACTCACCACTGTTGATGCCAATCATTGGGGGCTGTGGCAGATCATTGGGCACATTCACTATAAGGTTATCGCCATTAATGAGATATAGAGTAAGTGTAGCGGAGAGATTACCGGCCCTGTTAACCCTTGAGATGCCTGCCTCGTAGTTGACCATCGTCTCAGGCTCAAGCTCAGGATTGGGTGCAAAGAGATAGAGCTCCCTGAGCGTCGGGTTACGGAACCCTTTAGCCACCGAGGCCCTGAGGGTGGTATATGGATCTGCCTGCCATGTTATTCCTCCCTGAGGAACCGGTTCAATGCCATAAAGAGAGCTCCTCTCGGCTCTGATACCGTAGGTTATGTTCATACGGCCCATTATCTCATGCCTTATCAGGATGTAGAGAGCTGTCTCATTGTTCGATATCCACTCATTGGCCCTTGCGCCCTGGTTCCCCCGTCCGGCAACTTTTTTGAAATCGCCACCGGTGGTGATGGTGGTGCTGTAGGGGAGAGAGAAGCTCTGGTATATACCTATCCCGTATGTCTCGTCGATCGACTCCCAGCCTGTTGAGAGGGAGTGATCGCCATAGTTGTAGTAGAGGTTGAGAGCGCCTTCTCCTATTCTGCTCCGGTTCTGTAGCGATATGGAGGCTTTGCCCCGCAAAATGTCAGCCATATCTTTGAACCCTTCGCCTTCGCCGCTGATACCCGGGTTGGTGTCTTCGAAACGGGCAATGTTGTAGTCGACTACCAGAGAGAGATTCTCGGTAAAGTCATAGCCTGCCTTTACATAGGCGTTGTTGATGGCAAAAGCTGATGTGTCGCGATGGCCGTCTGTTGCGTCGTGGTTGAATGATACAAAGAGATGCATGCCTCCCTGCCGATAGCCTGATGAGGCCATCAGTTTCAGGGTGTTAAAAGTCCCGTAAGCTACCCTGGCGTTGGCTGAAAGACCATCGGTCTGCTGCCTGCGGGTTATCATATTGACCGCCCCGCCCATAGCATTGGAACCGTAAAGAATAGATGAGGGGCCTCTTATTATCTCTACTCTATCCAGATCTGAGGCCACATATGAGTTTGGCAGGGGATGGCCGAAGATTCCCATATATTGAGGATGACCGTCGACCAGTGTCAGAACCTGTGTGTTGGGTATTCCGCCTACGCCTCTGATATTCATCACTCCTGAGGAGTTTGCCCCAACACCAAAGCCGGCCACTGAGTGCTCGGTGACGAAGATGCCGGGTATGCGCCTGCTCAGCAATGGGAATATGGCAGATTCATGGTAGCTGTTTAGCTCCTCACTGGTTACTACCGATATTGTTGCCGGAATAACATTGCGTGCTACCGACACCCTGGTGCCGGTAACTATGACATCATCTATCCGGATGGTGTCATCGAGCATCTGCCCGTTTGCAAGAGGTAAGAGAGATAGCGACAGCACAATAGATGCAAACACTGTTTTCCTGATATTCATACCAGAGATGTTTTAGGTTTATTCATATACCATTAGCGAATAACGCAGAAAGCAGCACGATATTTTCATCTGCCCCTATTCTTAGCTAACTGGCCCCGCCTGAATCCGGCAGGGGAGGCCTGTTGCCGAAGCAAAATAATGAGATTTCGCGATTATGTATCGGCTGAGATAGCTTGTTTGTGTAATTGTGCTGAAAATGAGATATTTAGGCATGATTTTTGCAGGGAAGTTTTCAATACAGCATACCTGTTCTTTGAATTTTGGTAATTGTAATAACCTAAAACAACCAGTTATGGAAAGGAAACGACTCTGTTTTATTCTGCCAGCGATAGTAGTAACATCTCTTGCACTAACGCTAAGCAGCTGTACCAAAGATGACGATGCTCTCTCTCTGGAGGGCAGCTGGATGGCTCTGTTTGAATTACCTGAAGAAGCACCGATGCAGCCAATGTCAGATGCTATTTTTCTCAATTTTGATAAAGGGGTAATTGAGATATTCACTTTTTTAAATGGTGATCAGGTTACCGGTGCTTCCGGCACCTATACCTTTGACAAGAGTGATGGTGTTATGGATATTGTTTTCACCTCTTTATGGGTCGCTGTCAATGGTACAAGAGGCTGGGTAGGTATTCCTGAACAGGATCAGACAGCAGTTAGCTCTGATGTTACTTTCTCAGATGACGGGGATATTCTCTACTTTGCTCAACCGGGTGAAAGTACGCTGCAGTTTCCCCTGCACAGATGTGAGCCTGAACTGGTACCGGAGATGGCTGGAGAGTGGTTAGGAGACGAAGTAATTGAGATTACAATCCATCCAAACAGTACTCTTGAAGCCGCCTCCTATGGAGGTTATGAGACAGGATACATCAGGAAAATAGATGGGGTAGGTGGTAAGGACTTTTTGTTGATACATATCACTTCACTCGAAGGTGTTCCCCGTAGCGACAGAAAGCTTTATGAGTATACTTTTGATGCAGATGAAATGGTAATTACATTGAAAGCAATTGAGTTTCTAATGGAACTGGTACCCCTGACGCCTTAAGGCCATTACTGTCTTACTGCCCGGTGATTCGTTAAACATCTCTTCTCATAACGCCTCTTAACGGGGGCACTTACCATCAGATGTGCGGAGCAGGTGCCTCCATGGCGTGCTCCAACTCGCGGGCGTGGGTGAGGAACTCTTCAAGGCTCATCTCCTTAAAAAAGAGCAGTCCGTGGGTGGTACGCAGGCGGGGACTTTCGTTCTGGTAGAAGAAGGGCTTGCCAAGCAGCAGCTGTACTCTTCGCAGCTGCTCTACCCATATCTTTTGGGCCAGATCGCTGAACTTTCCATCGTACTGGTAGCTTGGGAAGGAGGCATCGACCTGACTGAGGTAGCAGTTGGTGAATGTGTTGTCCATTATCCCCATTGCACTTAGCGATACAGGCACTATATGAGTTGCCTCGGCAGGGTGAAACTGATACCAGACATTGCGGTAACCCCATATCTTCAGGTTTGGCAGCTCTCTCTCTTTCTGCCACTCTCTCAATGCTCCGGCAATGGTCTGAAGCACCTTATAGTGAGTGTCGGGGCCGCTTCCTTCGGGATCGAAGGCGAGGCTTATGATGTCAGGATTGATTTTGCGGAGCTGCTGCAGCACAGGCTCTACATCGCGGGTGCGGTTTGGCCTGGGAGTGAAGATGTCGCCGGTGTAGAAGCCCAGACGCAGGTGGTGAACCTCATTGGCAGTAATTCCAAAGCAGGCCCAAACCAGTTCCTCCTCATACTCCCGTATCATACCCTTTAGCAGCTGTATCTCCGCGGGCACCTTCTCGCCATCGTAGCAACCTCTTAGTGTTTCGAGCGTCTCAACAAGCTTCTCCCGCAGTTCGCCGATGCTCTTAATAGCCCATATCTCAACCACATCTCTTATCAGGCGGTGTGCGAAGCCGCGTCTCCTCTCCCCCGGCTGTCCCGATGCTACCTTTATGAGGTAGTGATACACATCCTTGTCGCGCTTAATGCGGTAACCCCTCTCAAAGAAGTCGGGGTACCTGGTCATGCCGATCTGGTTGTTGTCAAGAAAGGCTATGGTGTCTTCCAACAGCCCTGCCATAAACTTATTGGTAACTGCTGTGAAGCCGGATGTTAGTATTGAGAAGTGCGAGCTGTTGGTCTCGTTGCGCGACAGCCTGTGTATGTGGGGCAGCAGCCCCAGCATTATATCGTCGTGGTGAGGGCCTGTATGTAGAAACACCTTGTGGCTAAGGCCCTCTGTGCCGCGTCCTATTCTGTCACTGAACGACTCAATCGCCTCTTCGACCGAATGTAGGCTTACCCCGGGTATCAGCTTGCAGTATTGATCGCCCTTCAGATCATCTTCTGTAAGTTTGTCGCCGAATCTGCCTATCCTGTTGCACAGGTCTATTATAGCCCTGTCGCGCTTCTCATCACTCCACTCTCCTTCAATAAAGTACCTGTCGCGATACTCCTTAAGCTGAGAGGCAGCTCCGGTGGTGAGGTAGAAGCGGGCGTTTGGCAGCTTTGCCAGAACTGTGGCAGGGTAGATGTTCGAGGGCTCCCTCTCCAGGGCATCGCGCACAACAGCCGCCTTGGCTTCTCCGGCAGCGAAGATGATGGCGGTGGCATCACTCTTCCTTACAATGGTCTCCAGGCCTATGGTTATCACCAGCTTGTTGCGCGACACCTCCATACCTCCCAGATCGCCGGCCGCTACTGCCTGTGTCTCGAAGTTGGTGGCGGTGAGCCTCGTGGTTGAGTGGTGGTCTGAGCCGCGAGTGTTGAAAGCTACATGGCCGTCGGGACCAATCCCACCGAGAAAGAAGCCTATACCTCCCATCTCCCGGATGCGCTCTTCATACACCGAACACCAGTTGTCAATAAGGAAGAGTGACTCCTGCTGCAGTACTTCCTGTCTGTTTGCAGGCTCGCGGTAACGGAGACCCAGATCGACAACTCCTCCGGGAAAAACCTCACTGTGATGTTTGCCGCCGGCCAGAGCTATCTCATCGCAGTTTATCAGCAGGGCTGCCCGTTCATCAAGAGAAAACTTGTTGATGTAGAACCTCTTTACATAGTTGCAGAAGCTGTTGTGCTGCCGCGGATTGACCGGATAGAACTCATCTATCTGAACGAACCTCAGCCGACTCATATCGGGAGGCCCCGGAAGTTGCAGGCCGTAATCTTCCCTGATCTTTATGCAGCGCGGGGAGTGCCAGTTATCAAGCATCCAGGCAGTCCAGTTGATGAAATGCTCCGGTGTCTTACCTGTCGGCAGGCTTATAACACCTTCAGGATTGTCATATACCCACTCCAGGAAGCGGAGCGAGGTGAGAAGGCCGAGCATAGGGAAGTTTTCGACCGTAATGTAAGTGATGTTAGATGGGTAGTCGCCGCTTCTGCCTCTTGCAAAAGCCCTTTCAACGGCCGTGAGCTGGAGTTGGTTCATACAGCAGTCTGGTTAATGATAGGGTGTGGCACTAAACAAAAGTATTCTTTTTTCAACGAAATATTGGTATGATGTGGTCTGTTATCTTTTTTTTTGTTCCTTTGCAGGCAACATATTTGGTGGAAAGATTTGCACTGATTGCAACCACGGAAAAAAATGCTAAAACAGTATTATTCCCTACTACAATCAACCAAGCTTCCCACTGTTTGTTTAACCTGTTAAAACGGATATACAAATGGGATATTTTTTTACTTCTGAATCGGTTTCTGAGGGCCATCCTGACAAGGTAGCCGATCAGATCTCTGACGCTCTTCTTGATGCATTTCTCAAGGTCGATCCTGAATCGAAGGTGGCATGCGAGACTCTCGTTACCACCGGGCTGGTGGTTCTGGCAGGCGAGGTGCGCACTGAGGGGTATGTAGATGTTCAGGAAATAGCGCGCAGGGTGGTAAACCGAATCGGCTATACGAAGGCCGAATATATGTTTGACGGCAACTCATGCGGGGTTATCAGTACCATTCATGAGCAGTCGCCCGATATTTTTCAGGGTGTTGCAGGAACCAAGCCCGAAGAGCAGGGTGCCGGCGACCAGGGAATGATGTTCGGCTACGCCTGCAGAGATATGGATAACTACATGCCTTTACCGGTCGAGCTCTCTCATATTATTCTTCAGGAGCTTGCAGCTATCAGGCATGCGGGGAGGAAGATGAAGTATCTGCGCCCTGACTCGAAGTCGCAGGTTACTGTTGAGTACGATGATGACGGGAAGCCTCTGCGTATAGATACTGTAGTTGTATCTACCCAGCACGATGAGTTTATAAAACCGGCCGATGGGTCGCGAAAAGCTAATGCTGCTGCTGAGAAGGAGATGCAGGCTACTATCAGGAAAGATATAGAGGAGGTTCTTTTGCCGCGTGTCGTTAAGCAGCTGCCGGCAAGAGTGCGCAAACTTTTTAGTGACGATATGCGCCTGCTTGTCAATCCGACAGGGAAGTTTGTTATTGGTGGCCCCCATGGCGATACAGGCCTTACCGGCAGGAAGATAGTTGTGGATACCTACGGAGGCAGGTGCCCTCATGGTGGCGGAGCATTTTCGGGGAAGGACTCATCGAAGGTTGACCGCTCGGCTGCTTACGCGGCCAGGCATGTTGCCAAGAATATGGTTGCTGCCGGTGTTGCAGATGAGGTGTTGGTGCAGGTGGCATATGCCATTGGTGTCGCTGAACCTGTAGGGTTGTTTGTCAATACTTATGGTACCTGTCAGCTGAATGGGAGTGATGGCAAGGTGATTACTGACAGCGAACTGGCCAGCCGTGTCGGAAAGCTATTCGACCTTCGCCCCTGGGCGATAATAGAGCGGTTTGGACTTAAAAAGCCCATCTTCGAACCCACTGCTGTCTACGGCCATTTTGGCCGTGAACCCTACTCCAGAGAGATAGAGGTGTGCTATCCGGCTGAGGGTAGCAAAATGCACAAGAATAACGGAGGTGACTGCTTTACCCTCAATGCAGAGTTTTTCGGTTGGGAGCGGCTCGATATGGTCGATGCCATCAGAAAGGAGTTTGGTGTTGAGTAGTTTTGGCTCAAAGTGCTTATTTATAGCCTTTTTGACGGGTTAAAAAGTGGGCCTCCACCTTTTTTGCTTGACCAAAAAAGGTGGCCAAAAAAGCTCTCTCTCAACTTTTGGCCTTGTCCCAAATTTTGGCTTTCTACCTTTGCTTGACCAACAATTCTCTCTCACCTTTTTTTGCTTGGACCAAAAAAAGGTGACCAACCGAGGTCGGCGAAGCCGGGCGAGCTCGCGACCGAACGGAAGCAAAAAAA
>SLNP01000127.1 GCA_007132995.1 Bacteroidales bacterium
GACGCTTTAACAGCTGCAATTTGTAACTGCCCGTAATATGCTTCACTATTTCAACCGCTCTTTTTCCCAAACTCACTGAGGGCCACATTTAAGCGACTTGCTTATTACGCATTATTGCTAATGAGACAGGTCTGTCTTACATGATCACAACACAACCCGTACTGAGAGCAAGCGCACATTATCCCCGAAACATCTTAAAGCCATATTTAAGTGCGAGCGTCAGCAAGCAGTTCTCTCCGCTCTACGCTGCGGCTGCACCAGCAGCGAGCCTATGCCCCATGCTCTATGCCCTATGCCTGCGAGCGTTAGCGAGCAGATCTCTACGCTGCGAGCTGCGTCAGCAGCGAGCCCATGCCCTATGCCCTATGCGTGCGAGCGTAAGCGAGCACTGGCAGCACAGCTGCCGGCCTCTACTGCTCAATACCCTTCATAGATAGCTGTATGCGACTACGCTCCTTGTCGACAGAGAGAATCAGAACCCTCACCTGCTGGTTAACTGAGACAACTTTCGCGGGGTCATCAATATAACCGGAAGCGAGATTCGATATATGGACCAGTCCGTCCTGTTTAACCCCAATATCAACAAAGGCACCAAAACGGGTAATATTGCGTACTATTCCTGGAACGGTCTCACCCTCTTTGAGATCGTCTATAGAGCGGACATCGGCAAACCTGAACTCCTCAAGCATCTTTCGCGGATCGCGCCCGGGCTTATCAAGCTCACGCAATATATCCTTCAGTGTCGGAAGCCCACAGCTCTCTGTAAAATAATTATCAAGAGATATTTTGGCCCTTATATCCCGGTTGCTCATCAACTCGGCAACCGAACAGCCGGCATCGGAGGCCATCTTCTCTACCACATAATAGCTTTCAGGATGAACAGCACTACCATCAAGAGGGTTTTCTGCATCTCTGATTCTTAGAAATCCGGCCGACTGCTCAAAGGCCTTCTCCCCCATCCTTTTTACACTCCTTATCTCCGTACGGGACCGGAAGGGTCCGTTTTGTGATCTGTATTCTACAATGTTAGCGGCAAGCTGCGGACCCAGGCCAGAGACATATGAAAGCAGATGCCTGCTTGCAGTATTGATCTCAACACCAACAGCATTTACGCAACTCTCAACTACAGTATCGAGAGCCTCCCTTAGTCTGCCCTGATTTACATCGTGCTGATACTGCCCCACCCCTATTGACCGGGGGTCTATCTTAACAAGCTCTGCCAAGGGGTCAGTAAGCCTGCGACCAATGGAGACCGCACCCCGCACCGTTACATCATAATCGGGAAACTCTTCGCGTGCAACCTCAGAGGCGGAGTAGATAGAGGCACCAGCCTCGTTAACCATAAAAATTGATATCTCACTATCAAACCTTATCATCCTTATCATCTCTTCGGTCTCCCTGCCGGCAGTACCGTTACCGATCGCGATGGCCTCAATCTTATATGCCTCTGCAAGACTGACTATCTTTTTGACAGCAAGAGCCGTCTGGTTACGGGGTGGATGGGGATATATGGTCTCATTGTGCAGTAGCGAACCAAGACTATCAAGGCATACAACCTTGCAACCGGTCCTGAAACCCGGATCTATTGCCATAACTCTCTTCCTTCCCAGCGGAGGCGCAAGCAGAAGTTGCCTTAAATTGGAGGCAAAGACAGCTATTGCATCCTCATCGGCCCTCTCCTTTGACCTGCTCCTTATCTCGCTCTCAAGAGAGGGAAGAATAAGCCTGCGACAACCATCTTCCACTGCCAGTGCAACAAGATGAGATGAAGCATTGGCTCCTTTTACAAAGAGGCTCTTCACCTTCTCTATAGCTCCCTCCTGATCAGGTGGCGAAATCTTTATTCTGAGATACCCCTCAGACTCTCCACGCAGCATAGCATGCAACCGGTGAGAGGGTATCCGGGGCAGGGGACCCGACCACTCAAAATAGTCCCTGAACTTGGCACCGTCCTCCTCTTTACCTTTGACAACCCGTGAGGTGATAACCGACTCTCTCTCCATTATCTTCCTAAGAAGCATGCGGCTCTTTTCACTCTCACTAATCCATTCGGCAATAATATCAGATGCTCCGGCCAGTGCCTCATCAATGCTTTTGACCTCCCCGGTAACATATTTTCCGGCAACGGCGACAGGGTCTCTCTCCTGCTGCCGGAACAGAAGGGCAGCAAGTGGCTCCAGCCCCTTCTCTCTGGCAACAGTAGCCCTGGTTCTTCTCCTTGGCCTGAATGGCAGATAGATATCCTCAAGCTCACTCATTGTCGATGCCGACTCAATACGGGCACGGAGCTCAGGGGTTAGCTTACCCTGCTGGCTTACAGAGGCAATAACACTCTCCCGCCTCTTGTTAAGCTCTCTCAGTTTCTCATAGCGGCTCTTTATCTCCTGCAGCACCTGCTCATCCAGGCTGCCGGTAACCTCTTTCCTGTATCTGCTTATGAAGGGGATGGTTGCACCATCATCAAAAAGCCTTAGTGTGTTCTCTACCTGCCATCTGTGAAGGCCAAGCTCCTCTGCTATCTTAACTATACCACTATCCATAATATAGGTCTCTTGTGCTACTCAACATAGAGCAGATATCCCTTAAGATACTCACTCTCCGGATGAAATAGGTTTACAGGATGGTCTGGTGGCTGACTAAGCTGACTAACAATCCTTACCCTCCTGCCAACATTTGCCGCGGCTACAAAAACTGACCTTCTGAAATTCTCTCTTCCCACCACTTGCGAACAGGAGAAGGTCATTATCAGACCACCAGGAGATACAGCGGCTATTGCTTTCATATTAAGCTTCTTGTAGCCCTGCAGAGCGTTGGCCACTGCACTCCCGTGCTTGGCAAATGCAGGCGGATCTACTATTATCATGTCATACCTCCCCTTGCACTGCTCAAGATAGTCAAATGCATCTGCAGTTATGATGCTGCTCCTGTTATCTGTGTCGCCGTAATTGAGTTCTATATTTTTTGCAGCAAGCTCAGTTGCTGGCGCTGAACTGTCGACAGTATCGACAGAGTGTGCATTACTGAGGGTATAGACCGAAAAGCCGCCGGTATACCCGAACAGGTTGAGCACTCTTTTCCCCCCGGAGAAGGAGGCTGCCAGCCTCCTGTTATCGCGCTGATCAATAAAGAAACCGGTCTTTTGTCCTTCAATCCAGTTAACCAGAAACCTGTAGCCATTCTCGGTTACCTCGCCAGGTGTTGATGAGCCAAAGAGGAACCGATTTTCATGGCCGGCAGAAAAAGCGGAAGGAAGCGTTGAGCCGCTTTTATCGTATATCGCATCTATTGAGTCGCCCAGAATATCACCAATGGCATTGGAAATCACCATCCTTTGGCGATACATGCCTGCAGAGTGTATCTGAAGTACCACTACCCTGCCGTAAAGATCTGCTATCAGTCCGGGCAGAAAATCACCCTCGCCATGTATGAGCCTGTACATAGTGCTGCCATCGGTCACGCCCGAGAGCTCCCTCCACTGCAATGCACGAGCTATTCTGTTGCGATAAAATTGCTCATCTATCCTCTCCCTTTGAAATGAGAGTATCCTTACCGAAATAGATCCATTCTGATAATGTCCGGTAGCAAGATATTTATCTTTGTTGTCGAAAACCTCAACCAGATCACCATCTGAGGGCTCACCATATATCTTCTTGATGGCACCGGAAAAAATCCAGTGATGGTATCTGTGAACCGAAGCATCTTTCCCCGACTTCAGAACCACCTTTACAGGAGTACCATTATCTTCTCTGCGTACCACCTTCATCAAACCACTCCCTTTAGATAAATATTGTTGTCAGCACACTGTAGCTTTCGGTATATGTTGTAACAAACCCATGCATCTGTGGCGGCATAGAGAATCTGCTGCGCAGTAAGCCTCCTGGCATTCCAGTCAGATACCTGTTGCCTTTTTGACACAGTGTATCCAAGAACAATTGCAGCCATCTTCTTCAGGGAATAATTTTTTATTCCAAAGTGGTCAGCAATAAGCTGAAGGTCGGTAAAACCACCGGGGTCAAAGGGGGAGAGCTCTGCCAACTCTTTTATATCATCCCTGAGAGCAACACCCGCCTTTATTACCGAATCATCAGAGAGAAGGGTGCTTAAACTTGCCGGCAGCCCTATCAGGTTGAGCCTCATCAAAAAGGCCGTGTCGTCTGTAGCGAGCTGTAGCAGGGAAACACTGTTTCTGCGCCCTTTACGAAAGGATGGCTTTGTCTCGGTATCAAAGCCCAAAAGGGTGTCACCGGCAAGCAACGGAATTATCTTTTCAAATTTATCAATGGTGTCAATCAGATGTATATCACCATCGAACTTCCTGATAGGTAAACCCTTCAGCTCCTCATCGGAGATCGACTCACGAAATATACCGTTACTACCTGCCGTCTTGCTTCTATCTCTTAAACTCACTGCAACAATCTACTAATTATTGAATTTTTATTATTTACAAACCTCTTAACCCCCAGCTCCCGCTACTCCCGGCTCTCTCTGGCAGCAACTATTGTATGAAATGCCTTCAGACAGCTTACCACTCTGGCTCCCCAACCGCTATGAAAGGTGTTGCCGCACTCCCACAGTGCATCATTCATAATCTCTTCTGTTCCTGTCTGGTACTGCAGGCAGAAATCTTTTATATCCTGATATATGTCGGCCATATACTCCGAAAGGGTTACAGACTCAAGCTCGCCGGCACTCCGTGACATATCGTGATAGGGCTCCTCGAAGCGGTTGTCGGTGTCAAACTTCACAGACAACTCACTGTCTATCCGTATCCAGTCTGCCTCCTGCACAAAACGGTCACCGGCTTCATCGAATACCGGATGGAACGAAGGAAGGTTGAGGGCCTTGATGTAGATGAGAGAGAAGAGTTTTCGCATTACCCCTATATATTCATACTTTTCAAAGCGTTGCGAGTGCTCTATATAGCGGCATACCTGATCGGCAACTGTTACAAAATCAACAACTTCGGGGGAGTATACTGACGATTCTTCTCTGCTGCTCATGCTGGTGCCGGAAATTGATCTTTGTGGCGGCAAAAATATGGTAATTATTTCATAGATACCAATAGTGCCTAAATCTTCCAATGAAGGCGCCTCTTCTCATCAAAACCCAACTCATTGTGATCCAAAAGCCATCTTATTACCTTTATCACCTTATCCTTATCATGACCAGCCACGGCCGCAACATCTTCCGCCACAGCCGCAGTTGTCATATCGCCCTTCTCAACTGCCTTACGCAGATCTTCCCGTATGGTTTCAAATTCATACTTGCTCAAATCTGTCTCATTAAAGCTTCGGCATATGTCACAAACACCACATCGCTCACCCTCTTCACCGAAGTAGTTAAGCAGCATCAAGGTTCTGCAGTGCGATTGATTTGTAACATAGTCAAGCATCTTGCCCAAACGATAGCTGTATCTCTCTTTCAGGGTGTTGTAATTTGAGTCAGATATCAGAAGTGATTTTCGCTCAAGGCGCTCTTCAGTGAATATAACAAAAGGGGTCTTCTTGCCTGGAATGTATGATATAATGTGTTGTGAGGCCAATCTAATCAGGTACTGATATATGGTATCACGGCCAGCACCTGTCTTGCTGGCCAGAAAATCTTCATTTATAGGCACATACTCGGAAAACATGCCGGTATATGATCTCAGCAGAAGCTTAATAAAGCTGTCAAAAGACTCATTTGCAACCTGGAATTTATAGAGATCATCTCTGCCAACAAGGAATCTGACCCTTGATGGGTTATTTATCTCTTCGGTAAACTCTATATACCCCTCGCGCTGCAGGAAAAGGAGGCTGTTATAGGCCTCTGTCAGCGAGAAGCGATATTTTGTCACAAACTCAGTGAGACTGAAATCATGGGTCTCTCCCCTGCCGGAGCCTATCGGAATATTGAAGAAGTTGGCAAGAGCCTCATAAACATCTTTTATTCTCTTTTTGGGAGGGAATCTCACCTTAACCGAGTTTGAGATTCTCTTTCTGTCTTCCTCTGTCCATAAAAGAGTTGCATATGAGCTCTTTCCATCACGGCCAACTCTTCCGCTCTCCTGGAAATAGGACTCTATACAGTCGGGTATGTCCCAGTGTATAACAAACCTCACATCGGCCTTGTCTATACCCATCCCGAAAGCATTTGTAGCAACAATAACCCTTATCTCGCCTGAGCTCCATGCTACCTGACGCCTCTCCCGTATTGCTGCAGGGAGGCCGGCATGATAGTGGTCGGCAGTTATTCCCATTTGAACAAGAGCCTCTGCTATCTCTTTGGTCTTCTTTCTGTTTCTTACATAGATGATGCCGCTGCCCCTTACCCTTCCCAATGTTTCCCGAAGATACCTGCCCTTATCCTCTACCTTTCTTACCACATAGGTTATATTATCCCTTCTGAAACTGCTCTTCAATATATTGGGTTCACTGAACCTGAGCTTGTCAACAATATCATCAACCACATTGGAGGTGGCCGTTGCAGTCAGTGCAAGAATTGGTATGCCGGGCGGGAGAATCTCCCTCAGCTCTGCTATACGAAGATATGAGGGGCGAAAGTCATATCCCCACTGTGATATGCAATGAGCCTCATCAACAGCCACAAGATTGACATTGAGCTTGCGCACCCGGGCTTTAAACAGAGGTGATGCAATCCGCTCAGGCGAGATATAGAGAAATTTATAGTCGCCATAAGCGCAGTTTTCAAGAGCAATGTCAATCTCTTCCGATGTCATTCCGGAGTGTATGCCCTGAGCCTTTATCTCCATGCTCCTAAGCCTTATTACCTGGTCACGCATAAGAGCAATAAGTGGAGTAATGACTATGCATATACCCTCAAGGGCAAGCGCGGGAATCTGGAATGTAAGCGATTTCCCGCCTCCTGTAGGTAAAAGCGCGAGAGTGTCACGGCCCGATACTACAGAATCAATTATCTCCTTCTGCAGCGGCCTGAACCGGCTAAACCCCCAGTACCTCAAAAGCAGCTCCCTGAACCTCTCTTCGACGGAATGCTCTTCCATAACACTTTAGGTAGAATTATATCTATTCACACGCCCGGATATCAGCCAGAGAGTGAAGTCTGCTGCATAACCAAACGGCTGTACTGTTTTCCCGGATTAACTGACCCTCTCTCTCTGTTACTTCAGCAGGATATATTTAGCCAAATATATAACAAATATAAAGATAACAGTTTTTCTGCAACAGTTGGAAGCACCATGAGATACAATCAAAACTCATAACAGGCCCGTTGTTGTGGAGTGAATATACCTCCGGCTCATTGATATAGCAGACAGGCGGGATGAGAGATAACAGACAACAATACTGACATTCAAAACATTAGCTTATTTAAAAAAGGATTCATTCTCTTTATGAACCGCTTTTTTTTTCGTATTTTGCGCCACCAAATAAAAACTGTTCCGAAAGATGTCGTTTATAGAAGATAGGATACTGTTTGAGGGGCTTACATTTGATGATGTACTTCTGCTACCCTCCTATTCCGAAGTACTTCCGAGAGATGCCGATTTAAGATCCTCGTTTACCCGGTCTATACCACTCAATGCACCCATAGTTTCTGCGGCAATGGACACCGTAACAGAGGCTGCAATGGCAATCGCAATAGCAAGAGAGGGGGGAATAGGTATTATACATAAAAACATGTCGGCCGAGAGACAGGCGGCCCAGGTTAAAAGGGTCAAGCGGGCTGAGAATGTGATGATAACAGATCCGGTAACGATCCACATGGAGGCAACTGTTGCCGATGCCCTGGCCCTTATGAGTGAGTTTCGCATAGGGGGTATACCTGTAGTGGATAACAACAGGAAGCTTAAGGGTATAGTGACCAACAGGGATCTGCGGTTCGAAAATAATTATGAAAAGAAGATAAATGAGGTGATGACAACGAAGCTCATCACCATTGATCACCAGACCAATCTCAATGAGGCGGCAAAGGTACTTCAGGTGCACAAAATAGAGAAGCTTCCAATCGTAAACGAAACAGGAGTTCTGGTTGGTCTTATAACCTATAAGGATATTACCAAGGCCAATGACAGACCCAACCGATGCAAGGATGAGAGGGGAAGGCTCAGGGTGGGGGCAGCGGTAGGTATTGCCTCAGACACGCTGGAAAGGGTTGAGGCACTGATAAACGCCGGTGTCGATGCTATATCGATAGATACAGCTCACGGTCATACCAAAGGGGTCATCACCATACTCAGAGAGATAAAAAGTAGCTACCCTGCAATCGATGTAGTGGCTGGAAACATAGGTACCTCTGAGGCTGCGAAATGCCTGGTTGATGAAGGAGCAGATGCCATAAAGGTCGGCATAGGCCCCGGATCTATATGCACCACAAGGGTAATAGCCGGAGTGGGCGTACCCCAGCTATCGGCAATTTTTAATGTCGCAGGAGCCATTAAGGGGTCCGGCGTACCCGTAATCGCCGACGGAGGCATACGCTATTCCGGCGATATTGTGAAAGCCCTTGCGGCCGGTGCCGACACCATAATGGCAGGCTCTCTCTTCGCCGGCGTGGAGGAGTCGCCCGGTGAAACCATAATTTTCAGTGGAAGGAAGTTTAAGTCATACAGGGGTATGGGCTCAGTTGAGGCCATGCAGCGGGGTTCAAATGACCGATATTTCCAGGATGTTGAAGATGATATTAAAAAACTTGTGCCTGAAGGTATATCTGCCCGGGTTCCCTACAAGGGCGAGCTCTCAGAGGTGATATACCAGCTTGTTGGCGGACTAAGGGCAGGAATGGGTTACTGCGGCGTAAAGACTATCAGTCAGCTGCAGGAGAACGCCAGGTTTGTGAAGATGACCAACTCTGGTGTTATTGAGAGTCATCCGCACGATGTCTCCATTACCAGTGAGGCCTCCAATTACAGCAGGAAGTCAGTTGAATAGGCAGGCTGCAAAGGCATGCAACTGCCCATAGTGGAAAAACAACAGGTATCACGGAACAACCAGAGGTATATATCAGAGGCCGGAGAGCAATTAAAACAGGGCTTTACCGTTTGCTCAGGCAGAGATGAGGCTGAAACCGGCAGAAGTCAGACAAGAGGCCTCCGCCCTGATAAAAAAAAGGATGATAAATTGATGAAGAGAAGCAGCAAGATTATAAAATGGTGGTTTATACCCCTGGCAGCTATCTGTTTACTCAACTCATGCGATGACTACAAGGTTCAGACGGGAAGGCTTGCGGTTGCCTCTGCAGGAACCAAAACACTCTACTTCGATGAGATACCTGCGATGGCAGCACTGACATTGTCGAAAGAGGACAGTGTCGCGGCCATTAACAGCTATATAAACAAGTGGGCAAAAAGAGAGCTGTTGAAGATAAAGGCAGAGAACAACCTGAGCGATGAGTTCAAAAGAGAGGTTGAAAAGCAACTGGAAAAGATAAGGGCAGATCTGCTTATTCATCAATATGAGCAGCAGATGCTGCTTCAAAGACTCGATACAGTAGTCTCTATGAATGAGATAGAGCAGTTCTACAACGACAATATTCGGCTATTCAACCTCAACTACAATATTGTCAAGGCACTGTTTATAAAGATACCATCTGATATTCCTGATATAGAGAGGGTGAGGCAGTGGTACAGATCAGACAACCAGGATGATATTATGCAACTGGAGAGCTTCTGCTATCAGTACGCAGATAAATATGATGATTTTGGTGAAAGATGGATCAGGTTTTCTGTAGTCACAGACCAGTTGCCGGGTACCATTGGTAACAGGGAACAGTTTTTGAGGGGTAACAGATACATAGAGAGGAGCGACTCTCTGTACAACTATTTTGTTTCACTCAGAGACTATAGCATCCGCGGCAGTACGGCACCGCTGGAGTATATTCAGGGCGCGGCCAGGGATGTTATTCTTAACAGACGGAAAAAAGAGTTTCTGAAAGAGCTGGAGAACGGGGTCTTTAATGAAGCGGTCAGAGAGGGCATGCTCACTATTTATTGAACTGAATAGGGGGAATTACCAGAACAGAAACTATACAGATATAAAAGAATAAAACAGAATATATTATGAGGAATATCCTGCTATTATTAGTTACAACCTCACTACTTGCCGTACTAACGCATCAGAAAGCCTCATCGCAAAGGCTTATAGAGTCGGTAGCTGCGGTGGTTGGAAATGAAGTGATATATCTCTCGGATATCGAGCAGATGGTCAACATGATAAGAATGAATCAGCCTTCTGCAGATCTCAGCAAAGCCAGATGTGAGCTGCTGGAAGATGCAATAGAGCAAAAGCTCTACATTGACCAGGCAAGAATTGACAGCATAATAATAACCCCCTCTATGGTCGATCCGGATGTCAATATGAGACTGAATATGGCGATTCAGCAGGCCGGCAGTGAAGAGAGGCTTGAAGAGTACTATCGTAAATCTATCTTTGAGATAAGGGAAGACCTGAGAGAGGTTATGGTCAATGACTACATAGTACAGTCTGTGCAGAGCGATATAGCCAGCGGAGTCTCTATAACCCCATCGGAAGTGAGAAGATTTTACAACTCACTACACCCCGACAGCATCCCTGTTGTACCTGCCAGAGTTGAGGTCAGTATAATACAGGCAGATCCACCCCGGAATGAAGAGAACAGACTGCTTGCCAGAGGGAGGCTGCTGGAGATAAGGAGTGATATTCTCAGTGGCAGCCGCAGCTTTGAGATGGCAGCCAGGTTGTATTCAGAGGATCCCGAAACTGCAGTAAGAGGTGGAGAGACCGGTCTTTTGTCACGCAATTCACTGTCGAGAGAGTATGCCAATGTAGCCTTCAGCATCAGTCCCAACACGGTGTCAAGAGTTATCGAGACCGAATTTGGGTTCCATATAATACAACTTATTGAGAGAAGTGGAGATCTGGCAAACACCAGACATATTCTTATCAGGCCGAGACTGACAGCTGCAGATCAGGAGAAAGCGGTAAACAAGCTCGATTCAATCGCCAACCTGATAAGATCAGACGAAGTAACCTTTGAGACTGCTGCCAGAAGGTGGTCTACCCATAGCGACAGTAAAACAAGCGGAGGCAGGCTGGTCAGGGGTGACTATAACGAGCGGGTCCGGATGTTTGAGCTGGAGAGTCTTGACAGCGATATGTATCAGGTGGTAAGGGACCTGAATGTTGGTGAGATATCAAAAGCTTTCAAAACGACCGACGAGAGAAACCGGACAGTGTTCAGAATAGTCAGACTGGACAGGGAGATACCGGCGCACAGGGCTAACCTTGAAGATGATTTTGAGCTGCTTAAGAGGTACGCACTGGCTGAAAAACGGCAGAAGCTATTCGATGAGTGGGTTGAGAAAAAGCTGGAGGTTACATATATAAGAATAAGCCAGGAGTTTAAAGATTGTGATTTCAGGCATAGCAGATGGCTAAGGTAAGGGGGCGATTTTATTCTGTTCTGGCACCACTCCTGAAGAGAGGTGTAACGCTGCTTATGACTGCCACTTTTACGGGAATGGCCCTTACCGCCCAAAATGTGGCGGAAGAAGATACCCAGCCAAGAAGGATCGAGATTCTCTCATATGGCTCTATGAGCCAGGATTCAAGAATCGACTCTGACCGCATTACCCTCCGAGACGATGTGGCGATTGAACACAATCAGGCCTTAATGTGGTGCGACAGCGCCTATTTCTACGACGCCAAAAACAGGGTCATAGCATTTGGAAACATCAGGATGTCGCAGGGAGACACCCTCAATCTTTACGGAGACTACCTTGAATATGACGGCAATACCGAAAAGGCCTTTGTTGAAGGCAATGTGGTTCTCATCGACAAGGAGACGCATCTCTACTCAGATATACTCAATTACGATCTGAAAGAGCGAGTAGCCTATTATGACCAGGGCGGAAAAATAGTAGATGGAGAGAACACACTTACCAGTACAAGGGGTACATATTACTCTATTGAAAAGGTGTTCCACTTCAGTGAGCTGGTAACGGTGACCGGTCCCGACTTTTTTGTCACCGCAGATACCATGAACTATCACAATGAGAGGGAGCTGGTGGTTTTTACCGGCCCCACAACCGTAGAGGGCGATTCAATATTTATCTACGGTCATCAGGGATGGTATGATATGGAAGAGAGGGTGAGCAAAATATGGGACAACGCCATTGTCAACAATATGTCGCAGGAGATAATGGCAGACACCATATACTACGAGGAGCTAACAGGGTTCGGAAGGGCAAGAGGAGATGTGAGGATTACCGATATGGCCAACAACTCGGTCGTGACCGGAGGGTTCGCTATCTACTACAGGGAACCGGAAGATATTATGATAACAGATATCCCATCCTATGAGATGATGGGAGATACTGACACTCTCTACATGCATGCCGATACCCTAAGGGCAATAACCCTTCCTGATTACAAGGAGGAGGAGGAAGAGAGAGCGGACCCAATCCGGGAAGAAGAAGAGTCCGAATGGAATCCGGATCCGGATGATCCCCCCAGACTGGTTAAAGGGTACTACAACACCAGAATCTTCAGCAATGACTTTCAGTCCATCTGCGACAGCCTCTCCTACTCATTCAGAGACTCAACAATTACGATGTTCGGTTCCCCCGTTATTTGGTCAGAAGAGAATCAGCTTACCGCAGACTCTATTACAATATTCATGTCTGACAACCGTATAGACAGGATGGAGCTTTACCATAATGCATTTGTTATAAGTGAGGTTGATTCGGGAAAGTATAACCAGACAAGGGGGCGCTTTATAACCGGTCATTTCAGAGACAACAACCTCTACAGGGTCGAGGTGGAGGGTAACGGGGAGTCAATATACTATCTGGTTGAGAGTGACGGCCTTGTAGGTGTTAATTACTCGAAAAGCGCATCGATAGAGATAATGGTCGAGGGGAGCAAGGTGCTTCAGGTAACCGAGTTTGGTAACCCCGACGGAACACTGGATCCTCCCGGAGATAAAGATTCCGCTGAGTACAAGCTGCAGGGATTCCGGTGGCTTGACTATTTGCGCCCTACAGACAGGTATGATATCTTCAGGAGAATGTAAAAAAAAAGGTCGCATCTCTGCGACCTCACCGAGCCAATCGACTCAATTCAATATTCATCCTCATTGAAGAAAAAATCGTCCTTGCTGGGATAGTCAGGCCAGATATCTTCAATGCTTTCATACACATCACCCTCATCTTCAATCTCCTGAAGATTCTCTATCACCTCAAGAGGAGCTCCAGATCGTATGGCAAAATCGATCAGCTCATCTTTGGTTGCAGGCCACGGAGCATCCTCCAGCTTTGATGCAAGTTCTAGTGTCCAGTACATATAATCAAGTTTAATCCGTTCTCCTTAAAACCTGCAAATATAGAATTTTTTCAAGAACGACCAAGAAAACCGAACCCGATATCAACAGGAGCCTTACTCCCATTTAACATCTTTATAACCAGAAGAATAAGAATAATAGCGAGCCAAAACAAAGAGAAGATCGGATAGGCGGTTCAGTAACCGTAACACAATAGCGGGCACCTTATCGGTCTGAGCAAGGGCAATAGCCCTCCTTTCCGCACGCCGGCAGACAGATCTTGCTATATGGCAATATGATGCAGCCGTGCCACCACCGGGTAAAATAAATGAGGTGAGCTGTGGGAGCCCCTCCTCCAATCTGTCTATAAGTGACTCCAGTTCTGAGACCGATTTTTCCGGGGGAGTCAGAGGCTTTTCTGGCGGGTTTTCCGGATCGGTAGCCAGAGAGGCAGCCAGAGTCATCAGGTTATCCTGTATCTGAATAATATCATCTCTAAGCGATGCAGAGTCAGGCATATCCCTTATAAGGCCGAGCCACGATATAAGCTCATCGACAGCCCCATATGCCTCAATGCGGAGGTCACACTTGGAGAGCCGCCTTCCTCCAATGATAGAGGTTGTTCCGTCATCACCACCCTTTGTATAAATTTTCATGCCAAAAGAGTCTTTAACCGGTTACCAAAGGAGACACTACCGGCCATCAGTTGAGGCCGCAATCTGAGGTTCTATTTTCCTGTCTGACGAGACCTCGCCATCCATCAGCCTTACGATACGATGCGAGTGTCTTGCAATATCCTCCTCGTGAGTTACAACAATTACTGTGTTACCCAACGAATGTATCTCATTAAGCAGAGCCATAATATCTGCTGAAGTTTTGCTGTCGAGGTTACCGGTGGGCTCATCCGCAAGCAGTATTGAGGGGTTGTTTATCAGTGCCCTGGCTATGGCCACCCTCTGCCGCTGACCCCCCGACAGCTCATTGGGCTTATGGGTCATACGGTCAGTAAGCCCTACCTGATCCAGCTTCTCCTTTGCCAGCTCCTCCCTTCTTCGTTTTGGTATTCCGGCATACACCAGAGGCAACATGACATTCTCAAAGGCAGTGTATCTGGGAAGAAGATTAAATGTCTGGAATATGAATCCTATCTCCCTGTTTCTGATCTCTGCGAGCATATCATCTTCCATCTGACTCACATCGGTTCCATTCAGAATATACTCACCGCTTGTAGCGGTATCGAGGCAGCCAATAATATTCATCAGCGTCGACTTACCCGATCCGGAGGGACCCATTATGGCGACATACTCATTTCTCCCGATATCTAGGGTGACCGATCTCAGCGCCCTTACAATAACAGTTCCGATCTCGTAATTTTTAACTACTTCTTTCAACTCAATGACCTTACTCATACAGATAATATTTAATTTCACAACAGAAGAGCTGCCAAAGCTCTCAAAAGGGCAACTTCCACAATAACCCACTTATAATCTGACACATAACAGGCAGGTACGGCTAATCCTTAAATGTTTCAAAAGTAGCTCTTTTATAGACACCTTTTTCAGCCGCTCGGTTAAATTTATGTTAATGGCCTAAAGAGTAGTGATATATGACAACCAGTCAGCGAGCGTTATCAGGGCTTGTAAAAAATAACTATTTTGGAGGCCTGCAGCGCAATGTAACAGCAGACAGGCCATCTACCAGGCCCTCAAAAAATACCGCTAACTACCAGCTGCTTAGAAGGCCCGGCAGTCCGGGTTTCCTATCAGAGTTATTGCCGATGAAACAGAGACCCTTTCTTGAAACCGACATAACCTACCTTAACGGGGTGGGGCCCCGCAGGGCCGAACTGCTCGGGAAAGAGATCAATATTAGGAGCTTTGGAGACCTGCTCTATTATTTCCCCTACAGGTATATAGACAAGAGGCGTATATACACGATTTCTGAGATCGACTCATCACTCCCTGCCATACAGATTGCCGGAGTAATAGATGATTACCGCATTGAGGGTTCCGGCAGGGCTAAACGCCTTACAGCCCGCTTAAGCGACAACACCGGCTCAATCAGGCTGGTATGGTTCAGGGGCATAAACTGGATTCCCGGTACCTATAGCGCGGGCAGGAGATATCTCATTTTTGGTAAACCAGGGGTATTCGGCGGAACCTATAATATTGTGCATCCGGAAATAGAGGATCTGACAGACAACCCCCCCTCAAAAAGTGAGAAGATAGAGGCCCGCTACAGTACTACCGAAAAGCTTCGTAACAACTTTGTAACCTCGAAGGTCATCGGTAAAATGATAAAAGCGGTTATCGGCAAGTTGCCCGGAAAACTTGAAGAGACCCTGCCCGATCATCTTATTTCCGACCTCAAACTGATGTCGCTTCATGAAGCGGTAACCCAAATACACACTCCTGACAGCAACGGCGACATAGAGAGAGCAAGGAGGAGGCTCAAATTTGAAGAGCTCTTCTACATACAGCTTAACATGCTGAGAATACGGTCGCACAGAAAGAGGAAGGTTAAAGGTTTCAGGTTTACCAGGGTCGGTGACAACCTGAACAATTTCTACAGCCACAACATTCCCTTCCCGCTTACAGGAGCCCAAAAGAGGGTGATAAAAGAGATACGGAGCGATATGGGTAGTGGTTTTCAGATGAACCGCCTGCTCCAGGGCGATGTTGGAAGCGGCAAAACTGTGGTGGCACTTATGACAATGCTTATAGCCTCAGACAACGGTTTCCAGTCATGTCTCATGGCTCCCACAGAGATACTGGCCCGGCAGCACTACAGGAACATAGCAGACCTTCTGAAGGGTATTGACATCAATATTGCCCTGCTTACCGGATCGACCAGGAAGAGAGAGAGAGAAGCTATTCTTGCCGGAGTTGCCGACTCCTCTATAGGTATCATTGTCGGAACCCATGCGCTTATTGAAGAGCGGGTAGTGTTCAAAAACCTTGGTTTTGTTGTTATCGACGAACAGCACAGGTTTGGTGTGGCCCAGCGGGGAAGGCTCTGGAGCAAAAGTGAAACACCTCCTCATGTGCTTGTAATGACCGCCACCCCAATTCCACGGACCCTTGCCATGACCCTGTACGGAGACCTGGATGTATCGGTAATTGATCAGCTACCTCCCGGCAGGAAGAGCATAAAGACCATGCACTACTATGACAGTTCAAGAGAGGTTGTTTATGGCTTTATGAGGAAGCGTATTAGTGAGGGGAGACAGGTCTTTGTAGTCTATCCGCTTATAAATGAATCGGAAAAACTCGACTACAAGGCACTGGAAGAGGGTATAGAGATAGTAGAGAGCTATTTCCCCCCGCCTGAATACAGAATAGGTATTGTACACGGCAAGATGAAGTCTAAAGATAAAGAGCTCTCTATGAAGCTCTTCAGAGAGGGGCAGGTAGACATCTTGATTGCTACCACCGTAATTGAAGTTGGTGTCGATATTCCCAACGCTACCACCATGATAATAGAGAGTGCTGAAAGGTTCGGTCTGTCACAGCTACATCAGCTAAGAGGGCGGGTTGGCAGAGGCGATCAACAGTCATACTGCATACTTGTAAGCAGCCACAAGGCCGGAGCCGAAGCCACAAAGCGCATAGAGGTACTGGTCAGCACAAATGACGGCTTCAGCATCTCTGAGGCAGACATGAGGCTAAGGGGACATGGTAACATTGACGGCACCCAACAGAGCGGTATACCCTTTAATCTGAAGGTAGCTGATATTGTGAGGGACGGTCAGATGGTTGAGTATTCAAGGAGGGTTGCCGAAGAGGTGATTGACGATGATCCTGAGTTGGAAATGGAGAAGAACAGAGTACTCATTCAGCAAATTAAGAGACTATTCGGTAAGAGCAGAAGCTGGAGAATGATAAGCTGACGAGAGCATCCGTAATCTGTTTTTTGGCGCCGGCCTTGCTCCCTGCTTATTTATAATAAGAATAAATAAGAGGCAGATGGGCAAAAAATGACAAAGGTCTCTGCTAACTTTTCCGCATAATTATATTTTTGCGATCGGTGAATCAACTTCCAAGGATGAAAAGAGGCGAGCAGATTCAACATACCGGAATAGTTCACAGCATCAGTGGCAAAATTGTAACTGTAAAGGTTCTTGCCCACCCTGCCTGTTCATCCTGTCACGCCTCCGGAATCTGTGGTTCGGCCGGCTCTGTAGAGAAGCTGTTCAGTTTCCCGACCGACACCGAAGTAACAGAGGGGCAGAGAGTAGTAGTAACAACATCACTTACTACAGGTTTCAGGGCTCTTCTTTTCGGGTACCTGGTTCCGTTTCTGGCACTACTTGTCACAATAATACTACTTACACTTGCCGGAGCATCAGAGCTGGTGGCTGGTTTAACAGCCCTTGTCTCGGTAGCACTCTACTATCTGGTGTTATATCTTCTCCGGAACAGAATAGGAAAGAGAATCGTGTTTAACCTAATACCTGAATAATGAATCCGACAATTGTTTACACTGTTGCGTCACTCAGCTCTTTGGGACTTATAGCGGCAGCTATTCTTTATGTTTTCGCGCAAAAGTTCAAGGTGTATGAAGACCCCAGAATAGATGAGGTTCAGGACATACTTCCTGCTGCGAACTGTGGTGGTTGTGGTTATGCCGGATGCCGGAATTTTGCCGAGGCGTTGGTAAAGGCTGACTCTTTCGATGGTCTTAACTGTCCGCCCGGTGGCAGCGAGGTAATGGAGCAGGCAGCCGCGATTCTGGGAAGAGAGGCAGTTGCAGCCGATCCGCTCATTGCGGTTGTAAGATGCGGAGGCACTCCCGACAAGAGACCCTTGACCTCTCTGTACGACGGTGTTTCAAACTGCAAGATTGCCAACTCTCTTTACACGGGAGAGAGCGATTGCGGTTACGGCTGTCTTGGTCTTGGTGACTGTGTTGCATCATGTCAGTTTGATGCCATGCATATGGATAATGAGAGTCGCATGCCAGTAATATCTGACACCAACTGTGTAGCCTGTGGTGCCTGTGTCAAGGCCTGCCCCAGATCTATTATAGAGATGAGGAAAAAGGCGAAGAAAGATAGAAAGCTTTTCGTTTCATGTGTAAACCGCGATAAGGGAGCAGTAGCGAAAAAGGCGTGCAGCGTGGCATGCATCGGATGCAGCAAGTGCGTTAAGGTGTGCGAATATGACGCGGTTAAGGTAGAGAACTTCCTCTCATACATTGATTATACAAAGTGCGTCTTTTGCCGTAAGTGCGTTACGGAGTGTCCCACCAACGCTATAGTAGAGATCAACTTTCCACCCAGGAAGGTAAGGAATCAGGAGGCTGCCAAGGCCTGATGTGTAGCCGTACATTGACCGGGGCATAAGTCACTTATTTTCAGTTGCGAAAAAGATATAGAGAGATAAATTAAACTAAAACCTGAAAACCGTGTTGAAAACATTTCCCTTAGGAGGTGTTCATCCACCCGAAAACAAATTTAGCGAGAGCGCTCCGACAGAAGAGTTGCCGGTTCCGGCCCAGGTAGTGATACCTATTTCACAGCATATTGGTGCCCCCTCCGACCCCGTGGTCAAGAGAGGCGATATTGTTAAGGTCGGGCAGCTTATTGCGGAGTCAAAAGGATTTGTTTCTGCCAACATTCACTCATCGGTATCTGGCAAAGTGGCCAAAATTGATGGTGTAACCGATAGTTCAGGATACAGGCAGACAGCAATTACGATCGATGCTGAGGGAGATGAATGGCTCGACTCTGTCGACAGGAGCGAACAGCTTACAAAAGAGGTGAAGCTCAGTCGTGAAGATATTCTATCCCGCTGCCATGAGATGGGTATAGTGGGACTTGGGGGGGCTACCTTCCCCTCTCATGTGAAGCTTAGCGTGCCTCCCGGCAAGCAGTGTGATACACTTATTATAAATGGTGTAGAGTGTGAGCCATACCTCACATCTGACCATCGGCTCATGCTCGAGAAGGGCGAAGAGATGGTTGTCGGAATCTCCATACTGATGAAGGCCCTTGGTGTTGACAAGGCTATGATAGGTATAGAGAACAATAAGCCCGACGCCATTGAGCACATTAAGAAAATCAGCGCCGCATATAAAGGCATATCGGTACATTCGCTCAAGATAAAATATCCGCAGGGTGCGGAAAAGCAGCTTATAAAGGCACTTCTTAACCGTGAGGTACCATCGGGCATGCTACCGATAGAGGTAGGAGCCGTGGTACATAATGTTGGTACCGCCTTTGCTGTTTATGAGGCTGTTCAAAAGAACAAACCCCTTATCGATAGAATTGTGACCGTAACCGGAAAGTCTTTGGCGAATCCCGGAAACTACAGGGTCAGAATAGGAACCCCTGTTTCGGCACTTATAGATGCTGCCGGAGGAACCCCCGAAGATACCGGCAAGATTGTAAATGGCGGCCCCATGATGGGAAAGGCACTCAACAAGAGTGATGTTCCTGTGGTAAAGGGCACATCAGGAATTATTCTCTTCCCCGCCTCAGAGTCAAGAAGGGTCAGGGTTACCCCCTGCATCAGGTGTTCCAAGTGCATCACTGTATGTGCTATGGGGCTTGAACCATATCTGCTTATGTCTTTGGCAGAAAGAGATATGTATGACATAGTTGAGGCAAACAAGGTAACCGACTGTATGGAGTGCGGGTCGTGCAGTTACATATGTCCCGCCGGCAGGCCCCTTCTTGATTACATACGGCTTGGCAAATCAACCGTATTCAGTATAATACGAGAGCGTAACTCTAAATAACCAAGTAACCAGAAAAGTAATGAGTAATTTACTTAATGTTTCACCATCACCCCATGTGCACGGGAAAGAGACGACGGTTAATCTTATGAAGGGGGTATTGATAGCCCTCGCCCCGGCGTTTGTTGTAACCGTGCTCTTTTTCGGGTATGCTGCTATTATCATAACAGGTGTGGCGGTACTATCGTGCGTTATATTTGAATATCTTATTCAGAGATTCATATTGCGCAGAGAGAACTCAGTCAATGACCTCTCAGCCGTGGTAACCGGTGTACTTCTTGCATTCTGTCTCCCTACCAATATTCCACTTTGGCTGGTGGTTCTTGGCTCACTTGTGGCAATAGGCATGGGTAAGATGACATTTGGCGGACTGGGGTGCAACCCCTTCAACCCCGCACTTGTCGGAAGGGTATTCCTATTTCTCTCTTTCCCTGTTCAGCTAACATCATGGCCCAAACCCAAAGGGTTCCTCACCGGATACCTTGATGCCAACACCGGAGCCACGCCTCTGGGAATAATAAAGGAGAACTACGGAGAGCTGCCTGTATCAGAGATAATGGCTATGGATCAGATGCCCGGGTATACAGACATGTTTATGGGTCGTATGGCCGGATCACTGGGTGAGATAGGTGCCCTGGCGCTGCTGATAGGCATGCTCTATATGCTATGGAAGAAGATAATAACATGGCATATTCCGGTCTCTATCATAGGCACTGTAATAGTTATTGCAGGCGGCCTGTGGCTTGTCAATCCTTCCGAAAATGCCGATCCGCTCTTCCATCTGCTGACAGGCGGTCTGTTGCTTGGTGCCATCTTTATGGCTACCGACTATGTAACATCGCCCATGTCATCGAGGGGAATGATAATTTATGGTATAGGCATCGGGCTTCTTACCATGGTGATAAGAAGATACTCCGCCTATCCGGAAGGTGTCCAGTTCGCCATACTAATAATGAACTCTGTTACACCGCTGATAAACATGTATATCAAACCAAAAAGATTTGGAGAGGAGGTAAATAATGGCTAAGAAAGAGTCCACCCTTGGTAATATGTTGTTTGCACTCTTTGTGATCACATTTTGTGCTTCGCTGGCGCTTTCTATGGTCTACTCACTTACCAAGGCCCCGATCGCCGCGGCCATGATGGCCAGAACCAACAACGCCATAATGGAAGTTATACCCGATTTTGATAATGTGCCCTCAGAAGAGGCGTATCAGGTGTCGATCGGAGGAGGAGACACCCTGATCTTCTATCCGGGCAGGAAAGATGGAGAGCTGGTTGGCACCGCAATAGAATCATTTACAAGGAACGGTTTCTCCGGTCTTATAAAGGTCATGGTCGGCGTTATGCCAGATGGTACTATACATGATGTAATGACGATAAGTCATGCCGAAACACCTGGTCTTGGTGACAAGATAGAGAAGCGGAAATCGGACTGGACGACTGACTGGTTTTCCGGCAGGGATCCCAGAGATTTCAATCTTGCGATTCGCCAGGATGGTGGAGAGGTAGATGCCATAACCGCCTCAACCATAACCTCAAGAGCTTTTTCTGAAGCGGTTATGAGAGCATGGGATGCATACATGAACTACAAGGAAAGTAATTAACCAAAACTATGCAGATGAGAGTAGAGAGATCGTTTCATTTAAGGCAGCGGAAAAAGGCCTTACGATCTTCCATCTGAAAAAAAAACCAGACAGATGAATCAGCTTAACAATTTCACCAAAGGATTTATCAGGGAGAACCCGGTATTTATCCTTTTCCTCGGACTCTGTCCCGCTCTTGGTGTAACAACCACGGCGATAAACGGGATTGGAATGGGCTTTGCCACCACATTCGTTCTGATAATGTCGAATATTGTTATATCACTTATCAAGAACTTCATTCCCGCCAATGTGAGAATTCCCTCATTCATAGTGGTTATAGCCTCTTTTGTAACCATCGTAGAGCTCACTATGGCCGCCTTTATGCCCTCGCTGTTTGACTCGCTCGGCCTCTTCATACCGCTTATAGTTGTAAACTGTCTTGTGCTCGGACGGGCTGAGGCGTTCGCATCAAAAAACAATCTTATAACAGCAGTTATTGATGGTCTTAGCATGGGCCTGGGCTTCACCCTCGCGCTGGGGCTTCTTGGAGGGGTCAGAGAGCTGTTCGGTGACGGTTCCATTCTCGGATGGAAATTCATACAGGGCGACGGTATGTTGATATTTATACTTTCACCGGGTGCATTTCTGGCACTGGGTTACCTTATTATGCTTTCCAATAAAGTAAAAAAATAACAACCAGAAGAGATGGAATATATATTGATAATAATAGCTGCAGTATTTGTTAACAACATTGTTCTCAGTCAGTTTCTGGGAATATGTCCCTTCATAGGGGTCTCTGCCAAAGTTGAAACCTCAGTAGGTATGACCGGTGCCGTAACCTTTGTTATGACTATAGCTACGGTAGTAACCTACCTGATACAGCACTACATTCTCAATCCGTTCGATATCGGCTATATGCAGACAATAAGTTTTATACTTGTTATAGCATCGCTGGTGCAGCTGGTAGAGATAATGCTTAAGAAGGTCAGCCCCCCTCTCTATCAGGCACTCGGAATCTTCCTTCCCCTTATAACAACAAACTGTGCCGTGCTGGGAGCGGCCATGCTGGCGGTTCAATTTGAATACAACCTTATTCAAAGCATTGTCTTTGCCATAGCCAACTCAATCGGATTTGGTATAGCGCTAATAATATTTGCCGGTCTTCGCGAACACTTTGATCTGCTTGAGGTGCCTGCGGCCATGAAAGGCGTACCAATCTCATTCGTTGCAGCAGGTCTTCTGGCAATGGCCTTTATGGGATTTGCAGGCATAGCATAACAGATAATGGCAGCCCTTTTTGCATCAGGCGGCAGGTAATAATCTGCAAGTTCAGGCAGAAAGGCAGGATTAAACCCGATTACACAGACAGGGCTACAGAAGCAGCCCTGCATTCGCCAGGCAGCAAGACGATAACATCCATGTTCAGGCATAGGGGCAGGTGGTAATCCTTACATATGAAGATGCGGAGGCTCACTGCCGCAAAGCTATCAACCAGTGAATTTATTGGATTTGCTGATATTACCCGAAATCACTCTGCAGTTTTGGCATATATGAGAGCGCGGGGCCGAGACTTTACATTTACAGAGTCTATTTTATCCGTCAAGCATTATCAGACTTATCCCGATCACAATAATACCACTCAGCAATCCATATATCGCCACATGGTGTTTGCCAAATTTATGTGCAGCAGGCAGTAGCTCATCAAAGGCGATATACACCATTATTCCCGCTACCATTGCAAAGACATAACCGAGTACAAGCTCTGAAGAGAAGGTAGATATCAGAAGAAATCCGGCAAGCCCACCCAGCGGCTCTGCAAATCCTGATAAGACAGACCATTTGAGTGCCTTCTTCCTTGACCCGGTAGCGTAGTAAACAGGCACCGAGACCGCAATTCCTTCAGGAATATTATGTATAGCCACGGCGATAGCTATACTGACGCCCACTCTCATATCAGTCATCGCTGCCATAAAGGTTGCAATACCCTCGGGAAAATTGTGAATACCAAGTGCTATAGCTGTAAAAAGACCTATACGAAGCAGTTTCGGATCTCTGGTGTCGAGCTTCACATTCATCTGCTCAACCCTCATCATCTCGTGGGGATTATCCCTCATTGGTATAATCTTATCAATAAGAGCAGTAAGCATAAACCCTCCTATAAAGAAAGAGAAGGTAACAAGAGCCGTTGTTCTGCCGGAATAGACCGATGAGATAATATCATTTGCTTCCGGCAGTATCTCGGTAAAACTTATAAAAATCATAACACCGGCAGAAAAACCGAGGGCGTATGAGAGGAATGTTGTATTGGTCTTTTTTGCAAAAAAAGCGATCAACCCCCCTATTCCGGTAGCCATCCCGGCAAGCAGAGTCAGTGAGAAAGCTCTTAATACTGTTGGCCAGTCCATAACAAACGCTTATTTTTATTTAGTTTAAATTAAATGAAGAACGAGAGTGCAATTATAGCATAAATAGTTGACCTTTTTATGGTATTTGAGCACAAAAATATGTTATTTCGTCGAACATCTTCACCACATTCCAAAGTGCTGTCTGAATACTATAACATATTGGGACTTCAGAAGGATTTCTCACTTGATGAGCTCAAGAAGGCATTCAGGCTGAAGGCCCGTATGTATCATCCCGACATTAACAGCGACCCTGCAGCAACCGATCTCTTTATTAAAGCCAATGAAGCCTATCTCTTCCTGCTCGACTACCTTGACAGGCAGCAGTCTGGCAAGCAGCAGGTTGAGCAGTTTGTCGATGATTGGAAAAGGTACCGTCAGAGAAATGTGAGGAGGGAGGCCTACAAGCACAGTAGGATGGGATTCAAGGAGTTCAGAAAAAAGAGGGTATATCCGCGTCACAATCCCTACGACGGTGCACTGGGCATATATGGCACAATAATAGCCGTAACAGTAATAGCAGTAGCATTATACAGCTTCTTTGCCCTGAAAAAAGTAGCTGATGAAACCGGGGTAGAGCCCTCTGTGACCTTTCTGATAATCGTTCTGGTCGCCGGCACTCTGTTCTTTATACCATCATTTTCCCACCTGGTGGGCTATTTAACCGAATACAGAAAAAAGAGAAGAGAGAATGAGAAAAAAGATAGTTAATCCATTTGATCCCGAAAAGAACCTCTGTTTTGGCTGTGGAGTAAACAATCCTTACGGACTGCGGCTCTCTTTTGAGAGAGAGAAAGATGAACTGATAGCGTCGTGGGATCCTCAAAGTTACTATCAGGGATACCTCAATATACTTCACGGAGGCATAGCGGCAACCATACTTGACGAGGCCTCAGCATGGTATGTTCACTCAATTATTGGAACGGCAGGTGTAACAACGACATTATCGGTAAATTACCTCAGGCCTGTATTCCTCAACAAAGGGATTGTTACCGCCAGGGCAAGATTGGTATCCAAAGAAGATAAAATGGCCTCTTTTGAATGTGGTCTCTATGATGGAAGCGGTACACTGTGCGTAACAGCAGATACTCAATTTTTCATATACCCGGAAGAAGTTGCAAAGAGAAAGTTCTCATATCCGGGAAAAGAGCACTTTACAATATAGCTCTGCCAACTACTTAAACCGTCGCAGCTATATTTAATATTAAGTAATGGAAAAAGAGAATAGCAGGTGCGTATGAAAAGAGTAATCGCAATACTGATAAACGGTTTTGTTATGATAGCACTATCGACCGCAAATCCTCAGGGGCAACCACTTTTTTCGTTTGCCCTGATAACCGACATTCATTACGCCGAACTTCCGCCAGAAGGGGGAAGGTTCTATGAAAAGTCGCTCAATAAATTGAGGGCCTCGCTCAGCCAGATCTCGGAAATGGCACCAGAATTCATCATCAATATGGGTGACATGGCCGAGGAGAGTATGAATTATTCAACATCTGTTACCAATCTCTTTGATGAGTATGACATAAAGGTCTACCACACCCCTGGCAATCATGACTACTACTTTGGCCGAAGCGGCGTCCGCAGAATTATCGCTCTGACCCGGTCAGATAACGGATATTACTCATTCGACCTTAACGGGTTTCGCCTTATATTCCTTAACGGAAACGATATGGCCCCCTACTCCCCATTCATAAGGGAGAGGCGCGAGGGTGCCCGACTGCTGGAGAGCATGATGGAAGAGGGTGCAGTCAATGCCAGAGAGTATAATGGAGCTATATCAGACAACCAGCTCCGCTGGCTGGATGAGGAGCTGGAATCTTCTTATATAGAGGGCTTAAAGGTTTTGATATTTTGTCACTTTCCGGTATATCCTTCAGGGAAGTACAATCTGCTCAATTCGGAGAGCGTGCTATCTGTAATTGAGAGGCACAACAATGTAGTGGCATGGTTTAACGGGCACAACCATGGGGGAGGGTACGGCAATCACAACATGGTACACTTTATTACCATGAGAGGCATGGTAGAGAGTGAAACCCTTCCGGCATGGGCACTGGTCGAGGTGTACAGCAACAGGTTATGGATTCATGGCCAGGGGAGAGAGAGGAGTCAGATTGTAGCCTACTAATCGGGCTCGCTGCGCTCGCAGCCTCTGCTCGCTTACGCTTGCAGGCATGGGGCATGGGGCATGGGGCATGGGGCATGGGGCATGGGGCATAGAGCATGGGCTCGCAGCGGAGAGCGGAGAGAGGGGCTCACTTCGTTCGCCCGGTCGGCAGCTGCGCTGCCGCGGTAATC